>CAJXPE010000123.1 GCA_913057965.1 uncultured Marixanthomonas sp.
AGTTTTTCAAGCGCATTAACACGAGCCATTAACCCATCAAAACCATCGATTACTGGCTGGGTTTCGGCGACTTTGTTTTGGTATTCGGTCGACACTGTTTCAATCTGGTTTTCTAAGGCCGTAATTTTTTCAGCATTTGTGACTCGTAATGCCTGCAAGGCGGCCAGTTCTGCATCGTGTTTGTCGCGCTTTTCTTTATAAACAGGACCTTTGCCTATAAGTTCGGTTCCTTTTCTGCCTTCGGCTTCGGCAATGTACGTTTCATATAAGGCGTTTACTTCGGCTTCTTTATCGGTTACTTCTTTTTTAAGGACATCTATTTCAGTGTTCAATGCTTCAACCGTTGGGGTGTATTGCAAGGCCAATTGATCTTTATTGGCGAGCGTCATATCATTTTTTTCTTCGAGCAGGACTTGATTAATTTCCTTTTCAAAAATTTTCATTTCCAGCGGTTTCGAAATGACAATCGCAATAATTATCGCCAAAAGAATTCGTGGCGAAGCTTGTATAAGTTCATCAAAGAAATTCTTTCGTTTTTTTATGGTTGAAACTATAAACCGGTCGAGATTAAAAATGAGCAAGCCCCAAATCAAACCGAAAAAAATCGCGGTAAACAAGTTGTCAAAAACAGTGTATAAAGCATACGAACCCGCAATGGTAGCCATAATAGCTGTAAAAAAGACAGTGGCTCCAATGCCAGCATATTTAGTGCGTTCACCGGGTGAACATTCTTCTAATATTGCCGTGTCGGCACCAGAACAAAAAATAAAAAAGCGCTGTAACATAGATAGTTATATTAATGATTGATGTACTACAGAAACGGTACTATTAAGTGTTTTGTTGTATAATAAAGAATGGCTTTCATATATCTATTTCGTATTAGCACATCAAGTAAGAGCTGATTTAAAATGAAAAAAGCCAGCAACAAGTACCTTTCATCTTGTTTTTTAAGCTTTTTATCTATACAAAATAAACTTCTATCGAATAAAATCCTACAATTTTATGTCTCGCTATATTTTTATACACACTATTTTTAAGACTGTGTAAATGAAAAAAATTACTCTTCTGATACTTTTTATTTTTACAATTCAAGTATCCTTTGCACAAGTAGGAATTGGCACGACAACGCCCGATCCTTCTTCTATGTTAGACATTTCTTCTACCACAGGTGGTGTGCTAACTCCTAGAATGACAACCTCCCAGAGAAATTTAATATCTAATCCGGCTACAGGGCTGCTAGTTTTTGATATCGATGATAATCTATTTTATTTTTATGATGGGAGTGTTTGGCTTCCTATGAGTAGTACAATGAATCGCACTAACTATAAACTTGTAAAAAGTATAGCCGATTTAACCGATGAATTAACTGCAGGGGGAGGAACTAAATATGTATTAAATGAAAATTTTTTATATGAAATAAATGGTGTCATTTCTTTTGATTATCCTATAGATCTTAATGGAGCATATATACGAGGACAAGATACTGGAGAAGATGTATTGCTAAATAATTCAGGTAGTACTTTTTTTAGTGGTACTAAAGGAGGCCATATTAGAGATGTCCTTATAAATGGAAACGGAGCTAGAGTTTTTAACATTACAGGGACCAATGTTGAAAATTTAATAATGTACAGTGTTATTACAATTAATGCTTCTGCCGTTGGCACCCTAAATAACCTAGGTGTTGTATTCTTCAACGTAGTACAATATGTAAATAATAATGATGGACTAGATGTTTCTAATATTAATTCATTTTTTGGTCAAAACGTCTTTTGGACTGAAACAAACCAAAATACTTTTTTGACGCTTTCTGGAACCTATAATAATTTACAGATGGCCAATGGTAGGATAGTTGCTGATACCGGTGAAACAGGTATAGATGTAAGCAGCAATCCCACAATTACTAACGCAGCGCTTCTATCGGGTTTAAGTTTTGTTGGAGATGGTACTTTGGTCGCTGGTTATTTGCCAAGTGTATATGATGGGTATAGTTTCTCTAATAGCTGGGATGTAAATTGTGAAGGAATTCCTTTGGAAACAGATGGTAATGCCACTGGTGATCTTAATTTTAATTTTACTGCAGGTGGAGGTGCCAACACAACGTTTGTAGCCAACCAGGCACCAGTAAAATTAAATGGTGCTACTACCTCGAATAGTTTGTTTCGATTTATTAGATCGGGTAACAATAGAATTGTTTACAATGGAAATAAAACCCGTTTTTTTAATTTAACTGCCAGTATTTCATTTGAAGGTAATACTAGTCAAGACCGCTATATTTTCTATGTTGCTAAAGGAAGTAATGGTAGCACAACCCCAACCGTAATAGATGAAACAGGTGTATGGAGACGTATTGGAGGTGCTTTCGATATTGGGGCTGTTCCTTTAATTGGTACGGTCGAACTATCACCAGGTGATTATATAGAAGTATGGGCCGAACGCTTTAGTGGATCAGGAAGTCTGTTTACTGTTTCCTTGAATTTGACAATAAGATAAAATTTTAAACCCCGAAGATTCGGGGCTTGTATTAAAAAATTAAACGTTACCAACTTTTGTTAACATCCATTTAATCTTACAATTGGATATTCACTTACATCAATGCTAGCATCCTTACTTTTTTGCACCATTTTAATAGCCTCTTCTGCCTTGTATTTATGAGGACCTATATAGAAAGTTGCTCCTTTTTTTGCCAACTCTTTTATATATTGAACTAGATTTGGGTTTGGTGGAGGTGGCGCTTGAGGAACCATGTATAAATTCCCATTATCCGCTGATGGCACTTTGGGAGCATCCGGAACTGGCGGTGGTGGAATAGTACTTTTTTCACCTTTTTTAACTTTTGGAGCTGGTGGTGGAGGTGGTGGCGGTATGTTTCCATTGGTACCATTAACCCCTTTAATTATTTTTTTGGGTGGTTTTGGTACTTCAGGAGCTGGTGGCGGTGGTGGCGGAATTAACAACGTAGCTCCTTTTTTATATTGCGCATAGTCTGTTTTCTGAAATTCGACTTCCAATTTTTTTAAGAAACTTTCACTGTTTTTTGAAATAAGTATCGAGGGAAGTGCCTCATTGAAATCACTTTTTTTCCAACCTTTTGTTATAGCATTTAAATCATCTTTAAAGGTTTTGATACTCGACGGCTTTCCATTAAGGGTTACATTATTAATGCTAATCATAATTACGAACGTCTTTTTGCCATTTTTCTTTGCTCCTTCCACAAAATCATTCGCATAGGTATCATACCGACCTATTTTATTTTCTAGATAGCATTCAGGAAAAGGTTGTGCACTGTTTTTTTGCTCAGTAGTCATTATACCGTAAATATCCTCCAAGGTTTCAAGGTCGGTTACTGGTATTTTACGTTCTTCAATCGCTACAGCATTATACTTTTTAGCTAATTTATTATACAGCGCAAGCTGTGCTTTCGTTGCTTTTTCTTTACTTTTTTCTGAAACTGTTTCCGTTTGTGATGTTTGTTTTACAATGGTTTGTTTACTACTAAAACCATAGAGCATTAACGCTACTACCGGAAGCAATAACAGCGTTCGAAGCCAAATTGCTTTTTTTGAAGTGTGTGTTTTCATAACTGTAAATCGTTTTTTGAATGATGAATAATTGATTGAATGTGCCAATTGCGGCGTTGAGGCAGTTGATGAGTATGCCAGTAATAAATTTTGATACCTTGATGTTTCTGTGCCTTGGTTTAACACAGCTCGGTCAGCTAAAAATTCGTGATTGAGCTTCATACTTCTCTTCAGAAATATAAATAACGGATTAAACCAAAAAAGTACGCGAAGCAGTTCGATAAAAAGAATATCGATACTGTGCTTTTCTTGTGCGTGGGCTTGTTCGTGAAGCAACACTTCCTTCGGAATTTCATTGGCTTCATACTTTGTTTTATTCAAAAAAATGTAACTGAAAAAGGTATGAGGTGCTATTTTTTTCTGAAGTAACACGTGAAAGAAGTTTCTTTTCTTCAAAATCGGATTTTGCTGTATTTTTCTCCAAATATTGAACAAATTCCGAAAGAATCGAAATCCGAAAAACACAACACCCAATCCATAAATTGTCCAAATTATATAGGGTAAATAATTAATTCTTTCTTCCGCAGGGATTACTTCATTTGCTGAAACAGATGTAAAAACCGTATTGGCCGTTTGTGGTATTTCAACATAGGTAGTAAACGTGACAAATGGAATTAAAAAAGAAACTGCAATTCCTCCCAATAAATAGAACCGTTTAAAAGTATGCGCGCTTATATTTTCTAAAAACAACTTATAGAAAACAAAGAAAATCAATAGACAAGCGGCCGATTTTAATAGATACCATTCCATGTTATTTTTCTTTAAGTTGTTGGTCAATCAGTTTTTTTAAGTCTTCCAATTCTTCTTTACTCAAATCAGTTTCTTGCGTAAAAAACGAAGCAAATTGCGAAGCGCTGTCGTTAAAAAAATCTTTAATCATGCCATTCATTTGCTTAGAGAAATAGTCTTTCTTTTTTACCAACGGAAAGTATTCCCGGGAACGCCCCAGTTGTTTATAATCCACAAAGTTTTTATCCTGCATGCGTTTTAACAGCGTAGCCACAGTGGTTGGCGCCGGTTTAGGCTCTGGATAGGCTTCAATTAAATCTTTCATAAATGCTTTTTTCTGTTTCCAGAGTAATTGCATCAATATTTCTTCGGAATTAGATAATGACATGTTTCTACATAATTAGAATGTACTCTACAAATGTAGAACAATATTTTAATTCTACAAACATAGAATCAATAATTTTTCAGAAAAAATAAAATTCCAACTGGAAATGAATTAGGCTATCTTTGTATCAAATTGAATAGTAATACCCTAAAAAGGGTTTAATAAGATTCTCGACTTCTCGGGAAATGAATATGAGCCTGGAACGCGATTTAAGCAAACGAGCTGAGAACAAATGTGAATTATGTACTTCTGAAGAAAACTTATCGGTTTTTTCAGTTCCAGATTCCCCAAAAGAAGGATTGGAAGCTAGTATTTTAATCTGTTCAACCTGTAAACAACAAATTGAAGACGAAACCAAACGCGACCCTAACCATTGGCGTTGTTTAAACGATAGCATGTGGAACACTACCCCAGCTGTTCAAGTGATGGCATGGCGTATGCTGCAACGTTTAAAAAGCGAAGGTTGGCCACAAGATTTGCTGGATATGATGTATATGGAAGATGAAACCCGCGAATGGGCAAAAGCTTCGGGTGATGGCGTTGACAAAGGCGATGCAATTGTTCATCGTGATAGTAATGGAAATATTTTAGAAGCGGGTGATTCGGTGGTGTTAATTAAAGATTTAAAAGTAAAAGGAAGCAGTATGGTTGCTAAACAAGGTACTGCAGTTCGCCGAATTTCACTAGACCATGAAAACCCAACCTACATTGAAGGAAAAGTAGACGGACAACAAATTGTGATCATTACAGATTTTGTAAAGAAGATGTAGCATCTTCTCAAATATCTACGCTTCAATAATTTATGAAGGGTTTGTAATTTTGTTATGATTATATAAAGAAATTTCCTGCTATTTTTATCGTATGGTAATAAAACAACCCGATGTCATTAAAGTATTGGAAGATCCTACTCAAGCTGCGGAGCTTGCAAACTTAGTATATATTACCGAAAAAAAACTAACCATAAAAAGGCACCGTCACGGACGCGGGTTTTATTATACCAAAAACGGTAAAAAGATAAAAAGTAAAACGGCCATTAAACGGTTTAAAAGCTTAGTAATCCCCCCTGCTTGGACCGATGTTTATATTACTCCTCTTAAAAATGGGCATTTACAAGTTGTAGGGCGCGATGAAAAAAACAGAAAGCAATACCGCTACCATCCGCATTGGTCTCAAATACGCAACAAAACAAAGTTTTTTAAAATGACTGCTTTCGGGAAAATACTCCCAAAAATAAGAAAGCAGATTGAAGAGGATTTGAAACGTCCTAAAATGGACAAACGGAAATGTTTGGCCGTAGTGCTTCATTTAATGGAAGAAACCCACATTAGAATAGGAAATTCCTATTATGCAAAGAAAAATAAATCGTATGGGCTCTCCACCATGAGAACGAAACATTTAGAAGTTTTGGAAAATGAGCTATTGTTTGAATTTGTAGGTAAAAAAGGGAAAGAACACCGTATCCCCATAAAAGACAAACGTCTTCAAAAGTTGGTTTTGCAATGTGAAGAAATACCCGGTTGGGAGTTATTTCAGTATTACGATGAAGATGGAGATCACCATAGTATTGACAGCGGAATGGTAAATAATTATATACAAGAAATTACAGGGGATATTTTTTCAGCAAAAGACTTTCGTACTTGGGCCGCCAGTAAAATTGTTTTCGAAACACTACATCATTTAGGTATTGAAGAAAACGAAAAACAAAATAAAAAAAATATTCTTACCGCTTATGATGCCGCTGCAGAAGGACTTGGAAACACCCGTACCGTTTGCAGAGAATATTATGTACACCCTGTTTTAATTGAAAAGTATGAAGATGGTTCTATTCGGTCCTATTTTAAAAAAGTGGATACCATTAAAAACAACAAAGATTTGCTTTCAACTTCTGAAACGGTGCTTTTAGACTTATTGAATGAATATGAAGTAACTATAAATTAAAAACTGTATCCAAATAGTTGAACTACTTGAATACAGTTTTTAAGAATGAATTGTTTGTCAGTTATTTACTCATCTCTGTAAAGTAATGATAGAACTGCGGAATGGTTTCAATTCCTTTTAAGTAATTCCATATTCCAAAATGTTCGTTAGGAGAATGAATGGCATCGGTATCCAAACCAAAGCCCATTAAAATGGTTTTACTTTTTAATTCGTTTTCAAACAACGCAACAATAGGGATACTTCCGCCACTACGTTGTGGAATTGGTGTTTTGCCAAAGGTTTCTTCATAGGCTTTACTTGCAGCTTGATACCCCGTATTATCGATTGGCGTTACATACGCTTGCCCTCCGTGATGTGGCTTCACTTCTACCGTAACAGCTTTTGGTGCAATACTTTCAAAATGATCTTTAAACAATTGGCTTATTTTCTTCCAATCTTGGTTGGGTACCAATCGCATACTTATTTTAGCGTACGCTTTACTGGCGATTACCGTTTTGGCGCCTTCGCCAGTGTACCCCCCCCAAATACCATTTACATCTAAAGTTGGCCTGATAGAATTCCGTTCGTTGGTTGTATAACCAGCTTCACCATATACATCGCCAATCCCTATTGCTTTTTTATAAGCTTCTTTATTAAAAGGAGCTTCGGCCATTTTAGCACGTTCTTCTTCTGAAAGAATTTCCACATCATCATAAAAACCAGGAATGGTAATATGGTTGTTTTCATCCTGAAGCGACGCAATCATTTTCGCTAAAATATTAATTGGGTTTGCTACTGCCCCACCGTACAAGCCACTATGCAAATCACGGTTAGGCCCGGTAACTTCAACTTCAACATAACTAAGTCCCCGCAGTCCTGTTGTAATCGATGGCGTATCGGGCGCAATCATTCCAGTATCGCTAATTAAAATAACATCGTTGGCTAATTTTTCTCTATTTCGAGTAATAAACCATTCTAAACTGGCACTACCAACCTCTTCTTCGCCTTCAATCATAAATTTTACGTTGCAAGGCAGTTGGTTGGTTTCGGTCATATATTCCAACGCCTTCACATGCATGTACATTTGTCCTTTATCATCGCACGCACCGCGGGCAAAGATGGCTCCCTCAGGATGGATTTCGGTTTTTTCAATAACCGGATCAAACGGCGGACTATTCCATAAATCCATTGGGTCTGGTGGTTGCACGTCGTAATGGCCGTACACTAAAACAGTTGGAAGATTTTTATCGATTATTTTTTCACCAAAAACAATTGGGTAGCCTGGAGTTTCACAAATTTCAACAGTATCGCAACCTGCTTTCTTAAGGCTATCTTTTACGGCTTCGGCGGTATTAAACACATCGTCTTTATACGCTGAATCGGCACTAATGCTCGGTATTTTAAGCAGCTCGATTAATTCGTCTATAAAACGTTGTTTGTGTTCTTCAATATAAGGCTTTGCACTTTTCATAGAATATTTTTTTAACTGAAAAGCTAAAGGTACCAAAAACAAAATTTTATCTAAAAAATATGTTTGCCAATTATGAAGTTTATGTATATTTGCACTCCTTTTGAAACAAAAAGGAACGTATTTAAAATGCGGGCGTGGTGGAATTGGTAGACACGCTAGACTTAGGATTTATCCAAATAAAAAGTGTTAATTTGCACTTTATGCGGGTGTGGTGGAATTGGTAGACACGTCAGACTTAGGATCTGATGCCGCAAGGTGTGGGGGTTCGAGTCCCTTCACCCGCACAAAAAGCCGAAGAGAAATCTTCGGCTTTTTTATGTCAAAATTTGACCTAAATATTACTCGGGTACAACATAGGTACAACATTTTGGTTTTTTTCTGAAGCGAATTGGCTTTAGTGCTATATCCTTTCATTTGATACCAATTCCTATTTTCTGTACTGGGGATTAATAAATTCTATGTTTTCCGAATATTTTTTATCCGATAGAGAGGGATTTATTATCATACAATATACCCGCAAGGTAAACTCGTAAAATACTTCCATCAAAAGACTACGGCATAAAGCCAACG
>CAJXPE010000124.1 GCA_913057965.1 uncultured Marixanthomonas sp.
AGATGTAGAGAGGTCTCGTGGGCTCGGAGATGTGTATAAGAGACAGGTATTATAACTTTTCAATGACGTTTTCCAACATTGCAGTTATTTCGCTGGCTACCTCATTCAATTTTTTATTTTTTACAGCTTGCATTGATGCCATTGGGTTTACGGCCGCAACTTCAATGATACCTGCTTCGATTTCCTGTACTATGACATTGCAGGGCAACATCGTTCCAATTTTATCTTCTGCTTGCAAAGCTTTATGTGCATAGGGCGGATTACAAGCTCCGAGTATCCAATACTTTTTAAAGTCTATATCCAGTTTTTTCTTTAGTGTTTCTGTTACATCAATTTCTGTAAGGATTCCAAAACCTTCTTCCTTTAATCCTTGTGTCACTTTCTCGATGACCTCTTCGAAGGTTCCATTGATTGTTTTATTAAAATAATAGTTCATCTTTTTAATTTTTAGTTGTTTAAAATCTTGCTAATAGTCCACCACCCAATCCATATCGGTTATTGTAGTTAGCTTGGATTGAAAAATTGCGCGAAAGAATGTATGCAACCCCTACCAACCATTGTGTTTCGCTTTCAAATGATTTATTATTCTCTAAATCATTGACCCATCCAAAATCTGCTCTGTATTCGTATTCGCCTTCCAGAAAAATTCTTGGAAAAATCAATAATTCTCTGTCCAAACGTATTCTTGGGCGTAGCTGATGGTCCATACTCACATCTACATTAAATCTATAAGGCGTAAAATATTTTACACCAACCAATCCTACGGTATTAAATGTATCGTAAGAATCTGGTGTTGACGTTTCGGTATTAACTCCTGCATAAACACGTACCCAATCGTTCAGATACCTATTATAACTTATTTCGGCTTCAAGATTTTGGTCGTAATCGAACTCTGCTCTCAAACCAAATTCATTTCGGATATTGCTCGACGTTAAAAAGAGTTCATTAAAATTTGAACCTGCACGAGCCAATCCCCACGAATAATAATGGTCTGTCTCATCGATAAGTTTCTGTACTGGATAATCTTTCATTCTATCATCCCTTGGGGTATCGTAACTAAACACTCTTGCCATACCACCCATCATATGGTACAATACGTGACAATGAAAGAACCAATCGCCATACTCTTCGTTATAAAATTCAATAATAACTTTCTGCATTGGTGGTACGTTCACTGTATGCTTTAATGGTGAGCGTTCTCCTTTTTCATTGATGACCCTGAAGTAATGACCGTGCAAGTGCATTGGATGGTGCATCATAGTCAGGTTATTTAATGTAATTCTGGTTACCTCGCCTCCTTTTATATTTATCTTATCGGTTTCTGATAATGGCACCCCATTCATACTCCATACATAGCGATTCATATTACCAGTTAGGTTAAGCAACACTTCATTTACTGGTAAATCTGCTTTAAATTCAGTTTTTTCTTTTGCCTCTAAAAAATCATAGTTGAAGTATGTCTTTCGCTCCTCATAATCAAAAGAAGTAGAATCCTTCTGCATCATTGGCATATTGTGCATATGACCTTCCATTTTATTTGATGCTCCATTATGGCTCATTGACATCGAGTCTTTTTTCATTCCCATTGTATCATCCATCTTCATATCCATTTGGTCATTCATTTTGCCATCTTTCATCGACATCTTATCGTTCATCCCCATTTTCATCTCGCCGTCCTTCATATTCATCTTCATTCCGTACTTCTGCATTAAAACTTCGGGTGTATTCTTCTTCTTGTTTCCCACCATTGCAGGTGCTCCCATTTTCATATCCATTTTTGCCATTTGCTTCATCATCGCTACCTTATCAGGTCTATCAATTCTTTTGGCTGGGTAAAGAGTGCCATTACCTAACTGTATAGAGGTATGACCTGAACCATCTTGAGCGGTTGCGGTAATTTCAATAGTTCCTTCTGGAATAGTTACAATTACATCATACGTTTCGGCTATGCCAAAGAGAAATCTGCTTTTGGAAACGGGTTGCACATCAACACCATCACTGGAAACCAACATTGGGTTACCTCCGCCAAAGTCCATCCAATAATAGGTAGAAGCCGATGCGTTGATAAAGCGAAGCCTTACTTTTTCGCCAGCCGTAAATTCTGGATACTCTGCCAGTTTTTTACCGTTGGACAAAAATGCGGGATAATAAATGTCTGCAATATCAGCTCCTTCCATACGGTCTCTCCAAAATTTAAGTTGAGCACCAAAGGCACCTTCTGAAATGACTCTACTTAATGGCACTGCTGTGCCTTTTTTAACTTGATACCACTCGTTACCTCTTTTAAGGTTTCGTAATACATTCATTGGTTTTTCATTGGTCCAATCTGATAATACCACGACTAAATCTTTATCATATTCCAAGGTTTTCTCTTTTGGATGAATGATAATAGACCCATAAACACCTTTTTGTTCTTGTAGCATTGTGTGGGAATGGTACCAATATGTTCCCGATTGGTTGATTGGAATCCTGTATTGGAAGGTTGTTCCTGGCTCAATCGGTGGGGTAGTTAAATATGGAACCCCGTCGTAAAAATTGGGAAGTATCAATCCGTGCCAATGCACTGAAGTTTCTTCATCCATTTTATTGGTTACGTTGATTATAGCAAGGTCTCCTTCATTAAATTCCAAAACAGGCCCAGGGATACCTCCATTGATGGTCATTGCATTGGCAGTAACACCTCCAAGTGTCATTTCGTTTTCTTCAATGGTAAGGTTATACTCCTTAACAGGTCGCCCATCTTCCTTTCTATCATTTCCGTTTGTGCCTACTTGGGCAAAAATTGAAGTTGTAAAAAGTAATAGCGTAATAATTTTTATTGTTTTCATTTTAAGAGTTTTGTCAAGATTATAAATTTGTGTTCTTTTTAATTTTGATTTATTGAATGATGCCCTGGAATTAATTCGTTAAATAATTTATGAGAGCGGTTTGAACATAATAAAGTTTTGTTGTTTCAATCTGTCCCATTTGAAACTTCAATTGCAATTCCTGAATGTCCAGCACATCATTAAAATCAATAGTTCCCGTTTCATAATTTTTAATGAGGATTTCTTCCGCATCTTCAGCTTGTTTCAGGTTTTTCTCTTGTGTGTTGAATTTAATTCGCGACTGATTGCGTTGAGAAATTGCCTTTGATAATTCAGCCACTAACACGTTCAACCTTTCATCTTTTTGGGATTGTATTTCCTGTTTACGCAATTCATTTTGTTTTGAAATTGACTTATATCGATTATTAAAAATGGGAATGGTAATTGAAACCATTGGCATCACGATGTCTTTCCCATTATCGGAAAAATTCATATCAGGACGTTCTGATACAGGCACATAATCCAATCCAAAACCTATCATTGGCAAGGCCTCTCGTTGATTCAAAAGTTCCGATTGAGCGACTGATTCGTAAAGCTTATCATATTTGAGCAATTCTGGGTTTACAGACAAGGCCTCGTAGCTATAAAAATTGTCCTCTTTTGGAAATTCCAAATAAGAAACCACTAACGCATCTTTATCATATTCCCTGTTTAGCAAACCGTTTATCGCTGCTTGAATACCCTTGTCTTGCTGAATCAAAACATCTTTCTCTTGTTGCAGTTCGTTTTGTCGAATCTGCAATCGCAGTACATCAACAGCAGATGCTTTTCCAACTTCTACGGAAGTTAGTGCAAGTCGTTCATAGGTCTGCAAGAGTGCTATATTTTCATCAAGTACTTCCTGCTTTGCCCTAATTTCATACAACTGGTAATAGAATTGGGAAACGGAAAGCGCAAGCTTTCGTTTTGCGATGGTCACTTCCACAAATTGGGCTTCAGCCATTGATGAAGCATAATTTTCCCTTGCTGATATGGTTCCAAACCACGGCAGCATTTGTTTTACTGAAAAACGTGCACGTTGTGCTCCTGTTCGGGTTTCTGGTTCACTTATAAAGTAGCCTACGCCAATCTCTGTATTTGGTAACCAGTCAACTTCATTTACCTTTTCTTCAGCTATATTATAGCGCAGTTCAAAAGCCTGAATTTCAGGATTGTTCTTTTCAGCTTCCTGAATATAGGAAGCTAAATCTTGTGCATTTACTTCCGCGAAAGCGAAAAAAACAAGTCCTATTAAAATTATATATCTCATTTTGTAGCTCGTTTTAATTGATATTCTTTCTTCCAGCTAAATAGCACTGGTAATAAGAAATAAGAGGTAATATCGATAATCATTCCACCAAAAATTGGGATTGCCATAGGTATCATTATATCACTTCCTTTTCCTGTGGATGTGAGGATGGGTAATAGTGCCAGAATGGTAGTTACCGTTGTCATTAAACAAGGGCGTATTCTCTTGCCGGCAGCTTCAAGCGTTGCCTGTCGAATTCCCTTTTTGTCCGTTGGATTTTCTCTATCGAAGGACTGTGTGAGATAGGTTGCCATTACCACGCCATCATCTGTAGCAATGCCGAAAAGTGCAATAAAGCCTACCCAAACCGCCACACTTAAATTAATGGTTTTCATATTGAACAGGTCTCGCATATTTTCCCCGAAAAGATTAAAATTGAAGAACCAATCTTGGCCGTATAACCAAATCATAATGAAACCACCAGCAAAGGCTATAGTAATTCCTGAAAATACCATAAGCGATGTGCTGACTGATTTGAACTGGAAATATAGAATCAAGAAAATGATTACAAGTGCGAGCGGCACTACAACAGAAAGTGTTTTCTCTGCCCGTAATTGATTTTCGTAGGTACCTGTAAATTTGTAACTGATTCCTTTAGGAACGATCAACTCGCCAGCCTCAATTTTCTTTTTAAACAAAGCCTGCGCATTTTCAACCACATCTACCTCGGCAAAACCATCTAGCTTATCAAAAAGTACATACCCCACAAGGAAGGTGTCTTCACTTTTAATTACTTGCGGTCCTTGTTCATAGCGAATATCCACCAACTCGCCTAAAGGAACAGGACTTCCTTTTTCCACAGGTACATAAATCTTTTTAAGGTCTTCTGGGTTGCCACGCAACTCTCTTGGGTAGCGAACACGAACCCCATAACGCTCGCGACCTTCTACTGTTTGGGTAAGTGGCATACCACCAACGGCGACTTGAAGTACTTCTTGAACATCCATAATTGAAATTCCGTACCGCGCCAATTGCTCTCTTTTAATATCAATTAACAAATAGGGTTTACCTACAATACGGTCTGCAAAAACAGCTTGTTCTTTTACACCTTCGGCTTGTTTCAAAAGACCTTCCAATTGCAAACCAAAAGCTTCAATGGTTTTTAAATCAGGCCCTTTCACTTTGATGCCCATCGGTGCTCGCATTCCAGTTTGAAGCATTACCAATCTTGTCTCGATAGGTTGTAGTTTCGGTGCAGAGGTAACTCCAGGGAATTTAGTGACCTTAACTATTTCATTCCAAATATCATCAGGACTGACTATTTCTGGTCTCCAGTTACGGTAGTATTCCCCATCATCATCTGGAATTAAATCTTCATTAGTTGCGTTTGTTTTAAGCTGAGATGCTTCGTAGTTTGCATCGTCACTGATTTCGTTATTTGGGTTGATGATGAATTTTTCATTTTTCAATACAAACAATCCGTCATCATTCATTTTATAACGTTGGCGCTCTCCAGATTCATTCCGCATATATTCAGATTTATACTGAATCATATTTTCATACATCGATAGTGGTGCAGGGTCGAGCGCGGATTCTGTTCGACCTGATTTTCCTACTACTGTTTCTATTTCTGGAATCGTGGCAACCGCCATATCGAGTTGTTGCAGTACACGCTTATTTTCTTCTACACCAGAATGTGGTAAAGAAGTAGGCATTAAAAGAAATGAACCTTCGTTGAGCGATGGCATAAATTCTTTACCAGTATTTCGCATTATAACCACTCCTAAAATAAACACCGTTGTTGGAATGATTAAAAACAGTAGTCGGTTTTGAAGTGCCCAGCGTAATATATTGTCATAATACCTTTGGAAAATTGAAAACACACCCAGTAACCCAAAACAGATAATCGCTACAAAAATCAAGTTCATTAAGATGCTCCGATCAAAACCGAGCGGTCGCCAATATTCAGCAAGCAAGAACACAATAGCAATGCAGGAAATAATTATGTGAAATAAATTAGCTCTTTTAGTTGTTATAATATCTCTTACGCTCAAGAGCGCAACAACGCCATAAGCTATTAAGATAAGCCCTAACCAATAGCCGTAAACAATGGCAGTGATGCCAAGAATAATAAGCAAACCGTTGAGAATATATTTAGAACGTTCTCTAATATTCGTTTTCCTAAACAAGAATGCGGCAAATGGTGGTATCAAGAAAAGAGCAATAACCAAGGCCGCAGAAAGTGCCATTGTTTTAGTAAATGCCAGTGGTCTAAATAGTTTGCCTTCAGCACCTATCAATGTAAATACTGGTATGAAGCTTATAATAGTTGTGAGTACAGCTGTTAAAATAGCTCCTGAAACCTCAGCAGTAGCATTATAGACAATTTCATTTGTTGTGTATTCTATTCCACTTTCTTTAAAGCGTAATTTTTCATCTTCCAAATGCCGAATCATATTTTCGGCAAGTATGACGCCTACATCCACCATTGTACCAATGGCTATAGCAATACCTGATAAGGCAACAATATTTGCATCTACATTGAATAGTTTCATCGCAATAAATACCATTAATACGGCAACAGGTAATAATCCTGAAATAAGAATAGATGCGCGCAGGTTGAACACCATCACGATGATGACCAAAATGGTAATTAAGATTTCAAGTGTAAGAGCTTCATTAAGCGTATGAAGTGTTTCTTGAATGAGTTCTGTTCGGTCATAAAATGGGACAATAGTTACCTGTGAAGTGCGACCGTCAGCTAAAACTTTGCTTGGTAGTCCTGTTGAAAGTTCAGCTATTTGATCTTTGACGTTATTAATGACTTCCATTGGGTTTGCACCGTAACGAGCCACAACGACACCACCCACAACTTCGGCACCTTCCTTATCCAGAATACCGCGTCTGGTCTGTGGTCCTAAATTTACTTTTGCGATATCCTTGATTCGTATAGAAGTAAAATTTTCTGAAGTAACTACTGCATTTTCAATATCAGCCACAGATTTTACATAACCCAAACCACGAACTAAATATTCTGCTTGATTTATTTCCAGTGTCTGCGCGCCAATATCTTGGTTGCTTTCCTTTACTGCTTTTACAACATCGCTTAAACTAATACTGTATTGGCGCATTTTTTCAGGGTCAACATCAACTTGGTATTCCTGAACATAACCGCCAATAGAGGCAACTTCTGAAACACCACTTGCCGAGGACAATCCGTATTTTACATAGTAATCTTGAATACTACGCAGCTCCTGCAAATCCCAGCCTCCAGTTACATTTCCTTTTTCATCACGCCCTTCTAACGTGTACCAATATATTTGACCTAAACCTGTGGCATCGGGTCCTAAAGATGGATTTACGCCATCTGGTAATAGGTTGGCTGGCAGTGAATTTAGTTTCTCTAAAATCCGACTACGTGACCAATAGAATTCAATATCTTCTTCAAAGATGATATAGATACTGGAAAACCCAAACATAGAGGAACTACGAATGGTCTTTACACCAGGAATACCCAGAAGCGAAGTAGTAAGTGGATAGGTAATTTGGTCTTCAATATCTTGTGGTGAGCGACCTTGCCACTTGGTAAAAACAATTTGTTGATTTTCCCCAATATCTGGAATAGCATCTACAGCAACAGGATTAGATGGTAAAAAGCCGGTGTCCCAACCAAAAGGTGCGTTTACAACGCCCCAACCTATAAATAGGGTGAGCATTAAAACTGCGACGAGTTTATTCTCTATTAGAAATTTGATGCTTTTATTCAGCATAGAAATGATTATTAAGTAATTATAAATCTTGTTTAAAAAGTGACAAACAAGCACAAAGGTCCAAAACAAATTAATGTAGGACTACAGTTCTAATTACTTAAAAATCAAATAAGGAAGGTTTGGTCTAAAACTTGAATATCCCTGACCAAGGGAGGAGGTGTATAATCTCTATATGAATTTAAATCTTCTTGAAATTCGAAAAACAAATTTATATAGGTGTGGATAAAAGCAGCAACAAACAGTTGTTGGTCTTTATCCAATTTGTCGAACGACGTTTTTAAAGTATCTTGACCTTCAACAATCACTTGTTCATCACTACAACAACCTTTTTTGGAGATATCACACTCTGATGAATTCGATTGCTGTTGAACTTCCATACCGCAGGTTTCAGCGTGACCGAATAAAGAAGTATCCACTAAAGTATCGCCACAGTAATGACTATCAACAGTAAAAGATACTGTTGATAATAACACAATAAGTGCTAAAGAAAATGACGCTATTTTATGAAATATTTCTTTCATTATTGTTGCAAAGTTATGAAAAAATAATTCTAATTCCTGTATTTAACTTTTTTACAGCATAAAAATACAATGGATTTATCTATCAAACTGTCTTAAGAATTATGTACAAATAGACACCTTTTATATTAAATTTTATATGACGAAAGTCATATTCTTGTTGAAGTTTGTTAATTATCTTCGTAAAATATATCTCTATACCTGTCTCTTATACACATCTCCGAGCCCACGAGACCTCTCTACATC
>CAJXPE010000125.1 GCA_913057965.1 uncultured Marixanthomonas sp.
TGAAAGCATATAAGCGCGAAACCCACCACAAGATGAGATTTCTTTAAAGGGTCGTGGGAGACTACCACGTTGATAGGTCATAGGTGTAAGTGCGGTAACGTTCGTAGCCGAGTGATACTAATAACCCATAAGCTTATGTACATCGCTTCTCCCCCTGCAAGGGGGGAGGGCTAACTCTTTATATAAGTGATCAAATTTGATCATTGCCTTTTTTGTATTCTTTTCCTATATGTTATAATATTAAGTCCCCGACTATCGGGACGAAGACTTAAGGTGGTTATAGCAACGGGGCTCACCTCTTACCATTCCGAACAGAGTAGTTAAGCCCGTTTGCGCCGATGGTACTACACCGTGGGAGAGTAGGTCGCCGCCTTCTTATAAAGCCCCTCATCATATCGATGAGGGGCTTTTTTTATACGTTATTTTGAAAAAAAGAGAGTTAAATGAAAAGTAAAATAAGTAATAGAAAGTAAAATCTATTTAAAAAGACTTTTTAGAATAGTGTTAATACCTTTAAAGCCACAATAAATGGCTCCGGCACCAGCCAAAATTCCTACTGCTAAAAAAATATAAAAAGTGAAGTTATCCTTATTTAAAAAGGAAAGTGTAAGTAAGTAAGGAGCTAAAAATAGCAATGGAACGGTTACCGCCATGTATTTTATTCCTCTGACCAATATTTTTTTATTTGTGTGCTTCTGATCCATTTTGATATGCTTTTATAGCTTTTCGAACGCTTCCGTGTTGTTTTAATAGTTTTGAAGCTTCTTCTGAAGTGATATTCAATTCATTTAGTATCATTCTTGTCCCTCGGTCAACTAACTTATTATTGCTCAGTTGCATATCCACCATTTTATTCCCTTTTACACGGCCTAATTGAACCATAGCAGCGGTGGAAATCATATTCAAGACCAACTTTTGAGCGGTACCAGCTTTCATTCGAGAACTTCCCGTTACAAACTCAGGTCCAACCGTTACAACAATAGGAAATTTTGCAGTTGTAGCTAAAGGACTTCCTTCGTTGCAGGTAATACAACCGGTGGCAATATTAGTTTCATTACATTTTTTCAAGGCTCCAATTACATAAGGAGTAGTACCCGAAGCAGCAATACCGATGACAATATCCTTTTCTGAAATATCATGACTTTTAAGATCGTCCCAGCCTTGTTTTTCTGAATCTTCCGCAAACTCAACTGCATCTCGAATGGCTCTATCGCCTCCAGCAATCAAGCCAATTACCATTCCGTGAGGCACACCAAAAGTAGGCGGACATTCACTAGCATCTACTATTCCTAAACGACCGCTAGTCCCGGCACCTATGTAAAACAAACGACCTCCATTTTTTAATTTTTCTGAAACGATTTCAGAAAGAATAGTTATTTCCGGAAGTGCTTTTTCAACAGCTAATGGTACCGTTTTATCTTCTTTATTTATGTTATGAATAATTTTAGAAACGCTCATCTTTTCTAGATGATTATAATTAGAATCGGCTTCAGTTACTTTTTTAAATGTCATAACGTAAAAATACAATTTTAGAAGTATGAAATACGAGCCAAAAACAAAATTATTGAACTGTATACCTTAAAATGGATGTTTCAGAAATACGAAAATAGCCTAATGGAAAATTATCTGGGGTTGTTTCGTTTATAAGATTACCACGAACGGTTGCCGGCTGTGTTTCAAAAGGTCCCCCGCTACTATCGCTTCCTTGTTGCAATAGGATAAACATAAAGTTATAAAATTGCTCATCTGCTCCGTGTAAGAAGAAAGTTACTTCGTCTCCAGTTTCTAAATCGTCAACTACATAAAAACCAAAAATTAGATTACCATCAAAAAATTCATCATCGAAAGCATCATAAACATTTCCTTTAGAGGACAATCCTTCAAAAAAGTAATAATTTTCTTCGTTGGCAGGATCAGTAAAGAAAGCTTTCAATTCGATACTTTCTCCATCAAATCCGCCATCGTTGCGTTGTTCTACAAACTCTAATGGAACAACAGTTTGTAATTGTTCTGTCGCAGAATATATTTCATCATTATAAACTACTTCTAGCGTATACTCTGTATTTGGCTGTGGATTGAAATCTTCATATTCGTATAGTCCATCTGAAGTGTTTTCAATAGTATATACTGTCCCATTTTCGTCAGTAATGGTAACGGTAGCGTCATTCACTAAGTTGATTTCATTATCAAAAAAAGGAACTGTGGTGCTGAGTTTAACCCGCGCTACGGAAGAATCATTTTCTATGTTTTTAGTGATTTTAGCATCAATAACCAGTTTTGGTTCTCCTTCGTTTAAACCTATATCTACCACTTCTTCACACGAAGTGAATATTCCGAAGCAAATAATAAGTATAATTATCTTCTTCATAGCTTAAAATTTAAAATTGTATGTTACAGCAGGTATAATGCCGAAAATTGACAATCGCACTGCTTCGTTGCGTCCAATATCAGTGTTTTCCCTAAATGAAATAGAAGCGGCATTCATTCTATTATAAGCATTGTAAATACTGAAAACCCATTCGCCTTTCCATCTTTTATTAGAGTCGGGTTTCGGTGTCCAAGTTGCTGAAAGATCTAAATGATGAAAACTACTCAAACGGCTGCTATTCCTTGCTTCATAAACTGGGATGGTTAAGTCATTAAATTCATATTGTCCATTGGGAAAAGTAACAGGTTGTCCCGTTTGAAAGATAAAATTAGCACCAAAAGACCATTTATTAGATAATTCGTATTGCGCCGTTATGGAAATATCGTGGGTTTTATCCCAAGGCGAATTATACCATTGACCATTATTTATACCGATTTCTTCAGGGGTTCTACCGGGTGTGCGTTGTTCACTTTTTGATAACGTATACGCAATCCAACCTTGTAGTTTTCCTTCGTTTTTTCTAAATAAGACCTCTAAACCGTATGCTCTGGCTTTCCCGTTTAATAGGATTTTCTCTACAGCATTGTTCGCAATTAAATCGGCACCGTCCACATAATCTAACCGATTGTCAACGGTTTTATAAAAACTTTCTATCTCAAAAGAATACCGATTAAACTTTTTGAAATACCCAACAGCAACTTGATCGGCCAATTGCGGTTCTATGTATTTTCCACTTGGCGCGTAAATATCAAAAGGGGTAGGGGCGGTGGTGTTACTTATTAAATGAATATACTGCGCTGTCCTGTTATAACTGGCTTTTACAGAAGACGTTTCGTTTAACTGATACGCTACGGAAAAACGAGGTTCTAAATTGGCAAAGCTTTTTATGGTTTCACTTCTGCTGAAGGAAACCGTATCAATAGGTGTTGCTTTTTGATAAATGTCTAAATTTTCATCGTAGGCAACAGGGTTATCGTTTTCATAAATATTTAATTCCTCTTGACCTAATCTGTTAAACGTCGAAAGGCGTAGTCCTGCTTGTATAGCAAGTTTATCGGTCAGTTCTATTTCCGCTTCTGCATAGACAGCATTTTCAAAAGCGTATTTATCTGTCAATTTAAAGGGATTAATACCTGAAGTTTCAGAAGTAGGTTTAATATCACCTGGATTAAATTTGTAATAAATGCTATTCAATCCATAACGTAATTCGACGTTATTTGATAGAAAATGAGTGAAATCGTATTTTAGATTAAAGTTTCGAATCCCGCTATCAAAATCAAATTCTACAAAACTTAATTCAAGTCCGTAGTAATAATCAGAATAGATTAATGATAGGTTAGAAAACAGTTTTTCTGAAAAAAGATGATTCCATCGTAGGTTTAATGTTGTATTTCCGAAGCTATTCGAAAAGCTATCGGCTATATCAAAAACGTCTCTGCCAAAATATCCCGAAAGAAAGAGTTTGTTGTTTTCATTCAGGTTATAACTGATTTTTGTGTTTAAATCGTAAAAGTAGGCTACGTTGTCATTATCAAACAAAGGTAGAAACAGATGTGCATAGCTACTACGACCGCCTACTAAAAAGGAAGCGGTGTCTTTTTTAATCGGGCCTTCTAATAACAAACGACTCGCTACTATGCCAATACCGCCAGTTGCTCCAAACTTTCGCTTACTTCCGTCTTTTTGATAAATATCCAATACAGAAGATACCCGTCCGCCATAGCGCGCTGGAATCCCACCTTTATAAAGCGTTAAGTCTTTAATAGCATCGGGATTAAAAACCGAAAAGAAACCAAACAAATGATCGCTGTTGTAAAGGGTAGCTTCGTCCAATAAAATTAAGTTTTGATCTGCTGCGCCGCCACGAACGTTAAATCCGCTAGACCCTTCGCCGGCTCCGGTAACCCCTGGAAGTAATTTTATAGATTTAATGACGTCCTTTTCCCCTAAAACCACCGGAATTTTTTTAATGGTATTTGCAGAAAGCCTGTTAATACTCATTTCTGGCTTTCGGATGTTAAGCGCTTCTACATCTGTTTTAATGAGGACTTCGTCTAAAGCTTCGGTGTCATTCATTAAAAAAACATTCTTCTGGACATTTTCAGAAAGTGAAATTGTGGTTCGCTCTGTAGCGAAACCAAGACTGCTATAAAATACGGCATATTCACCTTCAGGTAAGGTTATAGAATAATAGCCATACTCGTTTGTTGTAGTTCCGGTTTGTAATGAAGGAATAAGGATGTTCACCCCAATAAGTGTTTCGCCACTTTCAACTTCTGAAACCGTGCCGCTAAGGGTATATTTTTCTTGAGCAGCCATAGAAATAGCAGCAAGAAAAAAGAAGCATAGAAATATTTTTTTCAAGTTTGATTTTATGTTTTGATTGATGAAGGTAAATAAAAAGCCTTCAAATAATTTTTGAAGGCTTTTTAAGGAAATTATTTAATTTCTAACAGTATATTATTTAGCGTTTTACTTGCCCGCATTTCAGCATAAACCCTGTCTTCATTTGGCTTATAATAACCATTTATGTCAACTGGGCTACCTTGTGCATCATTTAGTTCCTTTACAATGGTTTCTTCATTTTTAGAAAGTTTTTCAGCAATAGGGGTAAAGCGTTTTTTCAACACATCATCCTTGTCTTGGTTAGCCAATTGCTGTGCCCAATATAAGGCCAAATAAAAATGACTTCCTCTGTTGTCAAGTTCATTCACTTTTCGGGAAGGCGATTTTTTATTATCCAAGTACATTTCAGTAGCTTCATCTAAAGCTTCGGCCAATACCTTTGCTTTTTCATTATTATACGTGTCACCTAAATGATCTAAAGAAACCGCTAAGGCTAAAAACTCCCCTAAGGAATCCCAACGTAAATGTCCTTCTTCTATAAATTGCTGAATGTGTTTTGGTGCAGATCCTCCGGCACCGGTTTCAAACAAACCTCCGCCGTTCATTAACGGAACAATGGAAAGCATTTTTGCACTGGTTCCTAATTCTAGAATAGGGAAAAGATCGGTTAGGTAGTCACGCAATACGTTTCCGGTAACTGAGATTGTATTTTCACCTGCCTTTACACGTTCTAATGTATAATCAGTAGCTTTTTCAGGAGAAAGTATTTTTATTTCCAGTCCTTCGGTATCGTTTTCTGGAAGGTATTTGTTTACTTTTTCTATTAATTCGGCATCGTGCGCTCGATTTTCATCTAACCAGAAAATAGCTGGCCATCCAGTTGCACGTGCTCTACTAACAGCTAATTTCACCCAGTCTTGAACCGGTAAATCTTTCACTTGGCACATTCTCCAGATATCTCCTTCTGAAACGTTATGTTCCATTAACGTGTTTCCATTGGTATCCACTATGCTTACTTTTCCTTCTGAAGAAATTTCGAACGTTTTATCGTGTGAACCGTATTCTTCTGCTTTTTGAGCCATTAAGCCAACATTGGAAACCGTTCCCATCGTTGTAGGATCAAACGCGCCGTGTTTTTTACAGAAATCGATAGTCGCTTGATAAATTGATGCGTAGCTACTATCAGGAATAATAGCTTTGGTGTCTTTTGTATCGCCGTTTTTATCCCACATCTGTCCAGAAGTACGAATCATCGCCGGCATAGAGGCGTCGATAATCACATCACTTGGTACGTGTAAGTTAGTAATACCTTTATCACTGTTTACCATCGCTAAATCTGGATTTTCATCCATAATACGATTGATATCGCTTAAGATTTCTTTGCGCTTGGCATCTGGAAGGTTTCCTATTTCGTTTACTAAATCTCCAAAACCGTTTTTTACGTCAACACCTAGTTCTTTAAAAGTATCGCCGTATTTGTCAAACAATTCAGCAAAATACACTCGAACCGCATGACCGAATATAATTGGGTCGCTTACTTTCATCATGGTTGCTTTCATATGTAACGAAAACAACACGTTTTTTTCTTTTGCGTCTTTTACTTGTTCTTTTAAAAAGGACAATAACGCTTTTTTGCTCATATACGTGCCATCAATCACTTCTCCTTTTAATACAGGGATTGAAGATTTTAAAACGGTTTCATTTCCGTTGGCATCGGTATGCACAATGTTTACAGTGCCTTCAGCATTAATGGTAACTGACTTTTCATTGTGAAAAAAGTCACCTTTGCTCATGGTTGAAACATGACTTTTAGAGTCTTTACTCCATTTACCCATGCGGTGTGGGTTTTTCTTCGCGTAGTTTTTCACCGCTTTTGGTGCTCTACGGTCACTGTTTCCTTCTCGTAACACTGGGTTTACAGCACTACCTTTTACTTTATTGTATAGGGCTGAAACCTTTTTTTCTTCCTCGGTCTTAGGCTCATCTGGATAGTCTGGAAGATTATAGCCTTTTGCTTGTAATTCTGAAATAGCTGCATTTAACTGCGGAATAGAAGCACTAATGTTAGGAAGTTTAATAATATTAGCTTCTGGTGTTTTAGCTAGTTCCCCTAATTCGGCTAGGGCATCATTTACACGTTGATCTTCATTTAAGTATTCTGAAAATTGAGCTAAAATCCTACCTGCTAATGAAATATCACGAGTTTCAATTTTTATGTTTGAAGGAGCGGTATAGGCTTCAATAATAGGAAGTAATGAATGTGTTGCTAAAAATGGGGCTTCGTCCGTTTTTGTATATATAATTTTTGCAGCTTTTGTCATTTCGATTGTTCGGTTTTTGGAGGTTAATCTTATATTTTCAGAATTGCAAATATAACGATTTGAGGAAGGTTTTAAAAGGCTGGCTATCTTATTGTTTTGTTAACTATTGATAGTAGTGCCAACCTTTTAGACTGTTTTTTTAGAAAAAATACCAGTTATTTTGAAGCGTTTTCTAAAGCATCCCAATATTCATAAGCTCTTCGTAAGTGTGGTATTACAATTGTACCGCCAATAAGTAGCGATACGCTTAGAGCTTCTACCACTTCTTCTTTTGAAACGTTTAACTTGTAACAAGCTTCTAAGTGATACCGCACGCAGTCGTCGCAGCGTAAGACCATTGAGTTTCCTAAACCGATTAATTCTTTTGTTTTTTTAGGTAATGCTCCCTCGGTAAAGGCGTTGGTGTCGAGATTAAAAATCCGTTTGATAATCTTATTATTATCTTTTAGTATTTCATCGTTCATTTTTGAACGGTATACATTGAATTCTTCTACTATATTATTTTCCATTTTTCTTAGCTTGTTTTCTTTGTTTGCGGAGTACCGCTTTTGAGATATAAATACTTATTTCATATAAAATAACCACCGGAACAGCCACGATTACTTGGCTGGCAATATCAGGTGGGGTGATTATTGCAGAAATAATCAATACAATTACTAATGCAAATTTGCGGTATTTTCGTAATATTTCGGGCGTTACTAATCCTACTTTGGTTAAAAAGTAGATGACAATGGGAAGTTCAAAAATGAGTCCGCTAGCTAAAACGGAAGCACGAACCAGTGAAATGTAGCTGCTTAAATCAAAATCGTTAAACACTTCTTCACTAACACGGTAACTTCCTAGAAAATTAATAGATAAAGGAGTAATTACATAGTACCCAAACAGCACGCCAACAAAGAATAAAAAGGAAGCTATAAAGATAAAACCTTTACTAGTTCGGCGTTCATTTGACATTAACCCTGGACTGATAAATTTCCAAAATTCGTAAATTATATAAGGGAAAGCTATTACAATACCTGCGGTGATTGAAGTCCAAATATGTGCTGAAAACTGCCCTGACATCGTTCTACTTTGAATACGGAAAGGAAGTTCATCAAAACAGAAGCTTTCCATGCCTATAAAACGTGCTGCCTTACAAAGTAGCCTATAGGTAGGGAAATCGGAACTTTTTGGACCAAAAAGGATTACATCAAAAATAAAATCTTTGGCAATAAATGCCAATGTCGCTACAATTACTACGGCAATAGTAGAACGAATTATGTGCCAACGGAGTTCTTCAAGATGGTCTAAGAAAGACATTTCCCTTTCTTTACTGGGATTTTCAAGACGTTTTGCCATTAAATAATTCCTTCTTTAGTTAGGTTGTGAATATGTACAACACCTGTGTATTTTTCGTCTTTTTCAGATAATAGTTGTGTAATGCCAAAGTCATCCATGATTTTTATAGCTTCAACAGCCATGGCGTCATTTTCAATTTTCTTCGGATTTTTGGTCATAATATCTTTTGCTGTTACACCTTTTAAATTATCCATTTTGCTTAACCTGTCTCTTATACACATCTGACGCTGCCGACGACTCCTTACGTGTAG
>CAJXPE010000126.1 GCA_913057965.1 uncultured Marixanthomonas sp.
AGGAGTCGTCGGCAGCGTCAGATGTGTATAAGAGACAGTCACTACCTTCAATAGTTATTTTAGTTCCTATTTCGGCAGCTTCGGTTTTCGTTTTTAATTCTACGTGAGCAATAGCAGCGATAGAAGCCAAGGCTTCACCCCGAAATCCTTTGGTGTGTAAGTTAAAAAGATCGTCTGCTGATTTTATCTTTGAAGTTGCGTGTCGCTCAAAGCTCAATCGCGCATCGGTCGTACTCATTCCAATACCATTATCGATTACTTGAATGAGGGTTTTACCGGCATCTTTAACCACCAACTTAATGGAGGTTGATTGTGCATCAATTGCATTTTCCAACAACTCTTTCACCACAGAAGCTGGACGTTGTACCACTTCTCCCGCTGCTATTTGATTGGCGACGTGATCCGGTAAAAGTTGAATGATGTCGGTCATTAGTTTTGATAGAATATTGACAAGTCGAAATCGATGATGTACAAGAAGATGAAGATAAAAATAGCAACAATAAGAATGATCGTCCGGTTCGCACGACGGTTTTTCGATTCCCGAAGTTCTTCCCAAGCATTTTTAAATTTAGTCTTTAGTCCAGAATTACCACCAACGGTACTTCTGTGTTCATCAAATTTATGTTTTATGCTATACGGACTTCCTTCGCCGTCGTTCTTGTAATAACGCGGGCTGTAATCAAATTTTTTGTTACTTCTTGATTTTAAAATTCCCATAATCCTTGTGTTTCAAATGTACTTAAAATACTGCAGTTTTTGAAGTGGTTTGCAGTCCTTTTATAATAAATACAATAACCGTTCCGAAGGATTGAATGTCAGTAAATTCCGAAAAAAACCTTAGCGCACTAGAAGCGAGCGTCCTTACGCAGTTGTGCCATTTTAATGGCAGCAATTGCTGCTTCAGTTCCTTTATTACCGTGTTTACCTCCACTTCGGTCTATAGATTGTTGCATAGTATTATCGGTAAGTACACAGAAAATTACTGGAATGTCATTTTGCACGTTTAAATCCTTGATTCCCTGTGTTACACCGTCACAAACAAAATCAAAATGCTTTGTTTCTCCTTGTATTACACTTCCTATAGCAATTACGGCATCTAGCATATCGTAGCTTTGCTGCATTTTTTTACAACCGTAAATTAGCTCAAAACTTCCGGGAACATTCCAACGGACAATATTTTCCTTTACACCACCACAATCTAAAATGGCATCGAAAGCTCCTTGAAAAAGACCTTCTGTTATTTCTTCATTCCATTCTGAAACAACAATCCCAAACCGAAAGTTCTTCGCGTTTGGGATTGTTGCTTTATCGTAAACCGATAAATTTTTATTTTCTGTTGCCATACTACTGCATTGATTCAGCTTGACCTACGTATAGGTCGGCTTTTTTAGCTTCTTGAGAATTAGGATACATTTCAGAAATTTTTCCGAAGTGTTTTAAAGCCACATCACGTTTACCTACTTCTAAAGCAGTAATTCCTGCTTTTAAAAGAAAACGAGGCGTAGTAAACTCATTATCGCGCATACTAGCTGCTTCTTCGTAATACTTAAGTGCTTCTTCATTTTGCTCCAATTGTACAAAAGCATCACCAATAGCTCCTTTTGCAATCGGTGCTAACATATCATCATCACTTTTAAAATCATCAAGATGATCGATGGCTTCTTGGTATTTATTCGTATTTAAATACGCCATACCCGCATAATAATTGGCAAGGTTTCCAGCATTAGTACTTCCGTAGTTATCGATGATATCGACAAAACCGTATTTTCCTTCTCCACCATTAAGCGCTAAGTTGTACAAAGAATCTTTAGCCTCGGCAGTAAGTGCCATCTCATAGTAAGACTGCGCCTGGAACATTTCGTTCATTGCCTCTGTCTCTTTTGGCTTTTGGATAAATTGCTCATATGCAAGGTATCCAAGCACACAAATTGCGATTGCTCCTACTATCCCCAAAATATACTTTTGGTTCTTCTCAACCCAAGCCTCGGTTCTTGAAGCTCCTTGATCTAAGGTACTAAACACCTCTGCGGTTGTGCTTTCTTCTTCTATTGCCTCTTGCTTTTCAGCTTTGTTCTTGGGTTTATATCCTCGTTTTTTGTATGTTGCCATAGTGTTGGTTTAATGATTGGCAAAAATAAAATTTTAAATGGAATTTAAAAGGGAATTTATTTAGTATTTTATAATATTTTGTGTGAGTTTTTTCAGAATTTTGTTGAAGATTGCTCAAGCAACCTCATAAAACGCAACGCACTCATATTTATGGTTTTAGAATCACTTTCCTTATTAAATTATAAAAATTTTGATGCCATCACGTTTCAAATGGACCCTAAAATCAACTGTTTTACGGGGCATAATGGGGTTGGAAAGACAAATGTACTAGATGCAATCTACCATCTTTCGTTCGGAAAAAGCTATTTTAATCCTATTACTAGCCAGAATATAAAACACGACACCGATTTCTTTGTTGTAGAGGGAAATTATGAGAAAAATGACAGGCAGGAAAAGATAGTCGTAAGTGCTAAACAAGGACAAAAAAAAATTATAAAACGAAACACCAAGGCTTACGAAAAGTTTAGTGAGCACATTGGCTTTTTGCCGTTGGTTATCATTTCGCCGGCAGATCGCGACCTTATAATAGAAGGTAGCAGTACGCGAAGAAAATTTATGGATGGTGTTATTTCGCAAGGCGATTCGCAATACCTCAACACCCTATTAAAGTATAACAAAACACTAACTCAGCGTAACTCATTATTAAAATACTTTGCTGCTAACAATACATTTAATCAAGACACACTTTCCATTTACAACGAACAGCTTCACGAATTTGGAACGCTTATTTTTGGAAAACGAGTTGCTTTTTTAGAAGAATTTACGCCTATTTTTCTGAAACGATATCAATCAATCAGTAGCGGAAATGAAACCATTGGCTTGGAATATAAGAGTCAGTTACACGACAACGACCTCCTTACGTTATTAAAGGAGAACATGACCAAAGATAAAATTACGCAATACACCAATTTCGGATGCCACAAAGACGATCTAGTTTTTGAAATTGATGGACATCCTATAAAAAAGTTCGGATCGCAAGGACAGCAAAAATCATATTTAATTGCTTTGAAACTGGCACAGTTCGATTTTATAAAAGCGCAAAGCAATGTAAACCCTATTCTGTTGTTAGATGATATTTTTGACAAACTAGATGAGCAACGGGTCGAACACATCATAAAACTGGTGGATGATGAAAACTTTGGCCAGTTATTTATAAGCGATACTCACGCAGAGCGAACGGAAGCTGTTATTAAAAAAGTACATCAAACCTATAAAATGTTTGCCTTGTAATTAATAAATTCTGAAAAAACATGTTTAAAAAACTCTTATTCCTACTAACCGTCTTATTACTTGTTTCATGTTCGCAACAAACTCCAGAAGAACAAATAAAAAACCTTCCGGGATATTGGGAAATTGAATCTGTAGAGTTTCCAAACGGAAGTAAAAAAGACTATAAAATAAGTACAACCATCGATTTTATTGAAGTTAATGGCAATGAAGGTGTACGTAAAAAAGTAAATCCGCAATTAGACGGAACCTTTAAAACAAACAAAAGCGCCGAAGCATTTACTATACAGGTGGAAAACGATAGTTTGCGCTTATATTACAAGACCTCTTTCGACTCTTGGAAAGAAACCGTTTTACTTGCTAAAGACAGTATTCTACACGTGTTAAACCAAGAAGGAAACATCTATAAGTATAAAAAGTTCAGTACCTTTAATTTTGATAAATAATCAACAAAAAAAGAGCTGTTTTGGCAAAAAGGAATCGGGAAGAAAGTACGCTAGGTGATGTAATTAAAGACTTTATAGAAGCCAACCGTTTACAAAGCGGATTGGATAAAGTTTCCGTTAAAGAAGCTTGGCACAATGTTATGGGACATGCCATTTCAAAATATACAACCGCCATAAAATTAGAACGGGAAGTTTTATATGTTCAATTAAGTTCTTCGGTATTACGGGAAGAATTAAGTTATGGTAAAGAAAAAATCATCAAGATGGTGAATGAAGAGCTAGGTAAAGAACTCATTAAAAAGATAATACTTCGATAGTTTCAACAAAAAAGCCGCTTAAAAAAGCGGCTTTTGCAATTAAGTAAAGTTACCAATTAAAAAATCTCTCTTCCCGCAAAGTGGAATTGACTTTCAATTTCGGCATTTTCGTCGCTATCACTTCCGTGAACTGCGTTTTCACCAATAGAAGCAGCATATAGTTTACGGATAGTTCCTTCAGCAGCATCTTCAGGATTCGTTGCTCCAATTAACGTACGGAAATCTTCTACAGCATTGTCTTTTTCAAGCACTGCAGAAACGATAGGTCCACGTGTCATGTATTCAACCAATTCGCCAAAAAACGGACGTTCTTTGTGAATAGCGTAAAATTCCTCAGCATCTGCTGTAGTCATTTGTGTTAACTTCATCGCTACGATTTTAAAACCAGAAGCGGTAATTTTTTCAAGAATAGCCCCAATGTGTCCTTTTTCAACACTATCAGGCTTTAACATAGTAAACGTTCTATCTGTTCTCATGTTTTTTAAAATTTTGGGCAAAAGTAGCTAAATAGTATTCAAAAACAAGCAATTTACTATAGTTTAATATTGCTGATTGAATTCTTGATACAAAACATTGTTTTCACCTCGTATCTCATAGCTAACTTTCTCATTGACAAAGTCAAAATACAACACCCCAAAATTTAATTCTTTAGTTCCTTCACCCACTCGATATGGATTTTTATCCATCGGGGTTCCCGGCCATGTATGAGTTAATCCGCTGCTTGTAAAATCGATTAATGGATCTTCTAAACCCGGCACTTTTGTTACCGAAACTTCTGCATGATGACGATCGCCACTCAGTATTAAAATGTTTTTGGCTTTTGCATTTTTTAAAGTTTTGTACATCTTTTTTACTTCAGAAGGATGATTGCCCCATTTTTCAAATCCATGTTGATTGCTCAAAAACTGAATGCTGCTTACGATTACGGTAAAATCGGCTGAGTTATCTTTTAATTCATTTTCAAACCACTTCCATTGTTCGGCACCTAAAATACTTCCACCCTCGCCATCTTCCCAAGGAATATACCGCTCATATTCATTTTTAGGATTAGGATTTCCTTTTAATGGTCCTCTAAAGTAGCGCGTATCCAATAAAATTACTTTTATACTTCCCGCATCGGTAGTTAAGGTCTGCGAATGATACACACCTTCTCTTTTTCTTCGCGGATCGTCTTCTGGAAGTTGTAAAAAATCGAAAAAAACCTGTTGTGCCTCTTCTTTTTTATACCAATCTTTTCCGGCATCGTTTTTTCCGTAGTCATGATCGTCCCAAGTACCAATTACGGTGGTGTTTTTTGCCAACTCTTGATATTCCTCATTTGCCCAGACCTTATCGTAGTCTGAAGCCATTTTTTCCATATCGTCGGTATCGCTATAAATATTGTCACCGCCCCATATAAAAACATCTGGGTTTGTATTTATTATCGGTCTCCAAAGCGGTTGTTCCCTATCTTGATCATTACAACTTGCAAAAACCATAGTGTACGGGATGTTTTCAGTTTTATTTTCTGAAGAAACAACTTGCTTCGTTTCTTTACAACTTATAACAACTAGAAGTGAAACTAGTAGGAGTATTTTTTTCATCGTGGGTGATTTTCAGGTTCAAAAATAATAAAAGTGGCAAACTTAAATGTTATTAAATTGTATCTTCGCTGTATATGAATACCGAAACTACCGAACAAGTAAAAAAACTACTTGCCTCACCACAAAAAATAGTTGTTGTAGGCCATAAAAATCCAGATGGAGACGCCATTGGATCGTGCTTAGGATTGTCTTTTTTCTTGAATAGATTAGGCCATAAAGCCGATGTAATCATGCCAAATGATTTTCCTGATTTTTTAAAATGGTTGCCGGGATGTGATGATATCATTATCCACGATAAAGACACCAATAAAAGCATTGAAACCATAAACAAAGCGAATTTAATCTTTACCTTAGATTTTAATGCCTTAAATCGGACAGGAAATATGGAACAATTTCTGGAAGATTGTGATGCGTCGTTTATTATGATTGATCATCATCAAGAACCTGATGACTATGCTGCTGTAACGTATAGCGATTCATCTATGAGTTCCACGTGTGAAATGGTGTATCATTTTATCGATGCTATGGATGAACTTAGTGCGCTTTGCGTAGAAGTTTCTACTCATTTATATACTGGAATTATGACCGATACGGGTTCGTTCCGGTTTCCGTCTACTACAGCTAAAACCCATCGGGTAATAGCACATTTAATTGAAATGGGAGCCGATAACTCAAAAATACATGAACATATTTATGATGTAAATAGTCCTGACCGTATGAAACTCTTGGGCGTGGCATTAAAGAACTTGAATATTATGCCCGAATACAATACGGCATATATTACATTGTCTCAAAAAGAACTGGACAAACACAGCTTTAAAAAAGGAGACACCGAAGGGTTTGTTAATTATGCGCTTTCTATAAAAGGAGTGAAATTTGCCGTAATTTTTATTGAAAACAAGCAAGATAACATTATAAAAATGTCCTTACGAAGTAAAGGTGATTTTTCAGTAAATACGTTGGCTCGTGAACATTATAATGGTGGAGGACACACCAACGCAGCTGGTGGAAGAAGTACAAAATCCTTATCAAAAACCATTAGTGAATTTATTAGTATATTGCCTCAATATAAAAATGAACTTACAGATGCTTCGTAACATAAGCTCTTTATTTTTTCTATTCATATTTGCTTTTTCTTGTAAAAGTCCAGAAGCCCGAAGACCGGTACAACAATCCTCTGGTACGTTTATTCAAGAATCTGCGTCACGCAATAAAGCATTATACGATGATGAAATTGAAAAAATAAAGAAGATAATCAAAAGAGATACCACACGGGAGTACATCGCTTCAGATAGTGGATTTTGGTATTACTACAACACTAAAGATACTATCACAGAACAAAAACCTAAAATAGGCGACGATGTCACCTTTACTTATAATATTAAAGAGTTAGGCGGGAAAACTATTCTTTCAGAAAAAGAAGTCGGTTTACAACGTTATAAAGTAGACCAGACCAATCAAGATTTAATTTCCGGAATACGAGATGGCTTAAAACTGATGCAAGAAGGTGAGACTATAACATTTATTTTTCCTTCCTATAAAGCATTTGGATATTACGGAATAGAACGTAAATTAGGAACCAATATTCCTATTAAAAGCACCGTAACTTTAAAAACAATCAAACAAAACCAAGAAAACTAAAAGTACCCATGAAAAGACTCACGTTATTATTTTTATTGATATCCCTCACTTTTGTAGCATGCAAAAGTAAATACCCAGACTTACAAGATGGTGTGTATGTCGAATTTGTAACCAATAAAGGGACATTTGTTGCAAAATTATTTAACGAACAGACTCCTTTAACCGTCGCAAACTTTGTTTCCTTGGCAGAAGGAACCAATGGAATGGTAGATTCTATCTACAAAGGAAAAAAATTCTATAATGGCTTAACATTTCACCGTGTTATTAAAGATTTTATGATTCAAGGTGGTGATCCAGAAGGAAACGGACAAGGAAATCCTGGCTACCGTTTTCCAGATGAAATTGTTGATACATTAAAGCTTGACAAAAAAGGAATATTAGCTATGGCAAATTCCGGTCCTGCTACTAACGGAAGTCAATTTTTTATCACGCTAAAACCAACTCCTTGGTTAGATGGTCGTCACACTGTTTTTGGCGAAATAGTGAAAGGACAAGAAGTGGTAGATTCTATCGGAAAGGTTGAAACAATTAAGCCTGGTGATAAACCAAAAGATTCCATTTTTATGAAAGAGGTGAATATTATCAACAAAGGCAACACGAAAGTGTCTCAATTCACGGAAAAAATGGAGAAGATTGAGAAGAAAAAGAAAGAAAAAGAAGAGCGAATTGCCAAAGTAGCTAAAAAGAAAGCATTAGGGTTTGATGAGCTTCGTGGAAAAGCAGAAGAATTACCTTCTGGAATTAAAATTTATTACAATAAAAAAGGGGAAGGTGAACAACCAAAAGAAGGCAGCAAAGTTTTAATGAACTATGCAGGCTATTTTGACGACGGTCGTTTATTCGATTCTAACATATTAGAAGTTTCAGAACAATATGAAAGTGTGGATGAAGCTCGTAAAGCAGCGCAGCAATACAAGCCAGTTGAAACACAATACAGTACGGAAGCTAGGTTAATCCCTGGTTTTAGAGAAGGCTTGATGCAATTAAGCGTTGGTGATAAAGCAACGGTATTTATCCCATCTCATTTAGGATATGGACAACGCGGGTATCCACCGTTAATTCCAGGTAATGCCGACTTGATTTTTGAGTTGGAATTGGTTGATGTTGTAGAATAAACAACACGCTAGAAGAAACATAAAAAAGCCTCTTGAACTATATCAAGAGGCTTTTTTTATTTTGATAATAATCTGTTTTTTATCTATTTTTCTTTAAAAAAAAGGTTAAAAACAAGAACTCTGTCTCTTATACACATCT
>CAJXPE010000127.1 GCA_913057965.1 uncultured Marixanthomonas sp.
TTCAATCAAAGTTAAAGTGAGTATATTCTCTTATCATTTAGTCGAACTTCCCTTTTTTAATGCGACAAAAAGAATATTCTCGAATCCAATTTCCATAAATACCAAAGGATTGATTCACTTGGAATATATGACAGCGATGACACTAGGTTCTCCAATCGTATCTAGATCTAGAGTTTTAATTGGACAAGTAGCAATTTTTATGCAATGGGAAAATGAAATTGCACTTGAAAATTATTTGGAACAAGACAGTTTTGGAAGAATTCTAGCCAAGGGTTGGCACGTGCGCTTGTCCTTTATTAGAGAATGGGGAAAGCTTAGTGGATTCAAAATACCAGACCATAAAGAACAATTAGAAAATTTAAATTCTCCAGTAATTGTTGTAACCATAGCACGGATGAAGCCTTTTGCAGTCCCGAGATTTATCAATTGGGGAAGGCCTGTAGAAAAACTAGTTAGAGACCATCCAGGAACGACACTTTCATTAGCATCAATTAAGTTTCCAAATACAGTCTCAACTTTTTCAATTTGGAAAACGGAAAAAGAAATGACCGATATGGTTCAAGGACATAGTACAATTGAAAAACCTAAAAGACATTCGGATGCAATGAAAGAAAGAGATAGAAAAAACTTTCATTTTGAGTTTACGACTTTAAGGTTTAAGCCTATTGCAGAATTTGGCACTTGGAAAGGCCAAACAAATTTTATTCCCAAGACCTAAAGAATTAATTTAAAAATGGGAATAGCATATAGAAAACAAAGCTTACAAGATTTGATTACTCAGCAATGGGTCATTCTTTTTGGAAAGAAAATTGATAAAACGGAACACAAATGGCTTTTGGGTCCTTTTGGCGGCACAAATGGTATTGGTTTAAAATTTATCAAGCATCTAGCAGAAAAGGAACATTTGATTATTGACAACGAGAAAAAAGGAAAAGGATTAATTCAATCAATCGACCAACTTAATCTATCTCAAAACGAATTAAATACTCTGTCTCAATATGTAGTTGACTTTTATCAAAACACTGCTAATTACGACCTTGAATTAAAAGTAAAATGGAATCCATTTTTTAAAGTGTTTGGCATTTTACTAAGAATACTTTTTAGCAAAAGAATAGAACAACTAAATGTCCCAATCCAAAACATAAAAAACTCGACAGAATTAACAAGTGAAATAATCCACCTATTTGACTCTAAAACAAATAAAATTAAACGGACAATTTGGCTTAGAGCATTTAAGTCAACAGGACAAGTAGTATATTCAGGTGTTTATGAAACTTGTACTATTCCATCGGGAGTAACATGTATAAAAGCCATTTTTCCATTACCGAATGGAAATGCAACAGTTATTCTAAACCCTAAGGTTGGTAAGAATGGTGAACTTATCTTAGAGTCAGCTGGACAACGAATTGGTGATAGCGGATTCTACTTTTTACTTAAGGATTCAAAAGGACAATTATGGACTAAATACATTAAATCATTTAAGGATAGACTAGTAGTAAGTAGTGAAGATGATAAAATTACCGCTACACAGACTTTGACTTTATGGAATTTGAGAGTTCTAAAATTTGAATATAAAATAAAAAAACTACGCACATAAAAGAACTAAGGTGGCAAGCAACTTTTTTTATAACTTCCCATAATCATCAACTATAAAGAAATCCTCTAGCATTCATTTAATTTAGTATATTGTCATAAGAGCCACGAATCTTATTTCAAAAGGAAAATCATAAACAACCCTCATATTAAAGAAGAAAATCATCTTAGCTATGTGTAAAATTGCTTTACTATGCCTTGTTATCCTTTTAACATCGTGCAATAAGAACGACGACATATCAGAACAGATTGAACAAGGTTTAATTTTAGACCAAACCATACATATAAATGGAGCAGAACGGGAGTATCATATCTTTGTTCCGAACGATCAACCCAATAACGCCGTGGTTGTATTATTACACGGCAATACTGGAAGCTCTGACCAATCTTTAGGGCTTACCAATGCTAAATCTCCACAAAAAGTATGGCTCTCTATCGCCGAAGAAAATAACTTTATTTTGGTCGTGCCCAATGGTAGCTTGGGTTCGACTGATAGAAGAGGCTGGAACGATTGCAGAAACGATGCAGAAGGGCAACCACCTATGGATGATGTGCTTTTTATAGATCAATTATTAGGAAAAGTGCAAACAGATTACGCGTATAATGCAGACAAGGTATTTATCGCTGGAGTATCAAACGGGGGACTTATGGCGTTAAGATTGACCATGGAAATCCCAAATAAAATTACTGCTTTTTCTGCTGTAATAGCCTCCATGCCAGAAAACAGTGAATGCGAAAACTCCACAGTACCAATTTCTGCTTTATTTATGAACGGAACAGAAGACCCGATTATTCCGTACGAAGGAGGGCAAGTGCCCGGGAACCGAGGAAAAGTAAAGTCAACCGAAGAAAGTGTAGCCTATTGGGTAGATAGAAACGGCACTTCAGAAATTCCGATTGAAGAATTCATTCCGGATACTAATACCGATGATGACTGCACCGCAGAACGGTTTTTATATACAAACGGCATTAATAATACCGAAGTAGCCCTCTATAAAATTAATAACGGCGGACATACAGAACCCAGTATTTCGGAACGGTACAGTAATATTTACCTTTCTATTGTTGGAAATCAAAATGCCGATTTTGAAATGGCATCCGAAATTTGGGAATTCTTTAAAGATAAATCCAAATAAATTACCGAAAAAAACTAAGGCGAACAGGGGTTCATTTAGTATCTTAACCAATAAGAATCACTTTCTAAAAAACCTTCCACATACTAAATATGGCTCGAATTTTGTCGTTATATTAATGACAGCCGAAATTTTATCATCATGAAACACATCGTTTTTTTACTATTGCTTTTTTTTTCATTGAATGCTTCGGCTTCCTACATATTAATTCCTATGGATGCCGAGGGCCAAAAAGAACATTTAAAAGCCTATGGTATTACCTATTGGACACTAGAGCGACAGGTAAAAGTAAAATGGTTGCTTAATTATCGGGGCGGTTCTTTTTTAATGCCTGATTCTGAAGAAATACAGAAAGAATGTCAAATTCGAGGTATTTCTTTTGAAGTGATTTCCGATAGTAAATCAGAAGAAATCTTGACCATGATAAGCAGTCCTTCCAAAAATATGGAAGCCGTTGTGCTGGAAAAGGCACCCAAAATAGCGGTGTACTCTCCAAAAGGAAATCAACCGTGGGATGATGCGGTGACCATGGTGTTGACCTATGCTGAAATTCCATATACCGTTGTGTATGATAAAGAGGTATTGAGCGATCAACTTATTTTATATGATTGGTTGCACTTGCATCACGAAGATTTTACGGGTCAATATGGAAAATTCTACAGAGCGTATCGCGCCGCACCTTGGTATATTGAAGAAAAACAAAAGTCGGAAGCCTTGGCAAAAAAACTGGGGTACAGTAAAGTTTCAGAAGAAAAACGGGATGTAGCTTTAAAAATAAGAGATTATGTTGTGGGTGGCGGTTTTATGTTTGCCATGTGTAGCGCGACCGATAGTTTTGACATAGCACTTTCTGCCGAAGGCGTAGACATTTGCGAACCGATGTTTGATGGTGACCCCAGCGAACCTGGCTATCAAAGTAAAATAGATTACAGTAAAACCATGGCGTTTACCGATTTTATTCTGGAACGAAGCCCGATGGTATATGAGTTTTCTTCCATTGATATGACATCTAAAAGAAGAATACCTAAAGAAACTGATTATTTTACGTTAATGGATTATTCGGCCAAATGGGATCCAATCCCAACGATGTTGGTACAAAATCATACGTCGCTAGTGAAAGGATTTATGGGGCAAACCACTTCCTATAAAAGAGACGAGGTAAAATCGAATGTGCTGGTGATGGGTGAAAACAAAACTAATAATGAAGCACGTTACATTCACGGTATAAAAGGGAAAGGATTTTTTACATTCTATGGCGGTCACGACCCAGAAGATTATCAGCATCGGGTAGGGGATGCAAAAACCGAATTGGCATTACACCCCAATTCTCCCGGATATCGTTTGATATTAAACAACGTACTCTTTCCAGCAGCTAAAAAGAAGAAACAAAAGACGTAATAATCCATTGTCATTTCGAAGAAGGCACGACTGAGAAATCTCATCTGAGTGAACAGCCATTAGTTTGAATGAAAACGGAGAGCTTGAAAAGGAGGATGTGATTTCTCCTATTGTTGAAATGATTGTGCTGTCATTCCGAAAGAGGTACGACTGAGGAATCTCATATGAGTAAACGGCAGTAAGTTTAATGAAATGCTAGCTGTTAAATAGTGCGTGGCAAGGAGGATGTGATTTCTCCTATCGTCGAAATGACTTTTCAACTCAAACTACAACAAAAAAAAGAGCCGCTCAAATGGAGCGGCTCTTTCCGTATAGTGAAATAAATACAGTTTATAAATTTATTTTACTTTCTCAACAATTGCTTTGAAAGCTTCAGGATGGTTCATTGCTAAATCGGCAAGTACCTTACGGTTCAATCCGATCTCATTAGCTTTTAACTGTCCCATAAATTTTGAATAAGACATCCCATGCTGGCGTGCACCTGCATTAATACGTGTGATCCAAAGGGATCTGAAATTTCTCTTTTTTGCACGACGGTCGCGGTACGAATACTGCATCGCTTTATCAACAGCATTCTTAGCAATCGTCCATACATTTTTACGTCTTCCAAAGTAACCTTTGGCATGCTTCATTACCTTTTTTCTTCGGGCTCTAGAAGCAACTGAATTTACTGATCTTGGCATAATTTTAATTGTTTTTGTAGCAGGCGGTCAGTTAGACACTTGAGTTACAATATGTAGCCGTACTCCAGGGTTTAAATAATTTGTTTTAACCGGTTAAGCGGTTTACTTCATACGAAGCATTTGCTTAACATTGCTCTCATCTGCTTTATCAACTAAACCATCATGAGTCAATTTAAGCTTACGTTTTTTAGACTTCTTTGTTAAGATATGACTTTTAAACGCGTGCTTTCTTTTAATTTTACCAGTACCGGTAAGCTTAAAACGCTTTTTAGCACTGGATTTTGTCTTTTGTTTTGGCATGTCTGCTTCTTTTAACTATTTATTTCACTTTATCGTTGACGCTTTTTTTGCTAGAAAACAAAACCTATTGTGGTTTTGGTCGCTAAGCGAAGTCAAAGCGTTATTTTAATTTCTTCGTAGGAGCAAGGAACATAATCATTCGTTTACCCTCTAGTTTTGGCATTTGTTCTACTTTACCAACTTCTTCTAGATCTTGGGCAAGGCGTAATAATAATATTTCTCCTTTGTCCTTATATATAATAGACCGACCTTTAAAAAAGACATATGCCTTTAATTTCGCTCCATCTTTTAAAAACTTCTCTGCGTGGTTCTTCTTAAATTCGTAATCGTGATCATCGGTATTTGGACCAAAACGGATCTCTTTTACAACAACTTTTGAAGCTTTTGCTTTTAAAGCTTTTTCTCTCTTTTTTTGCTCGTAGACAAATTTCTTGTAGTCCATTACTTTACAAACTGGAGGCTTGGCATCAGGAGAAATCTCTACTAAATCCAATTCCATTTCTTGTGCAATTTCCAATGCTTTGCTGGTTGGATAAACATCCATTTCCACATTGTCTCCTACAAGGCGTACTTCGTCCGCACGAATTTTTTTGTTAATTCGGTGTTGATCTTCTTTTATGACCCTTCTTGGGCCTCTACTTCTTTTTCTACGTATTGCTATGGCTGTATATTTTATTAAGGTTAAACATTAAAATCTACAATATTATTTTCAATTTCCTTGTTAATTAATTCAGAAAATTGTTCAACGGTCATATTTCCTATGTCTCCGTCGCTATGTCTTCTTACAGAAACTGTACCATCTTTTTCTTCCTGCTCACCAACAATGAGCATATATGGTATTTTATTCATTTCAGATTCCCGAATTTTCTTACCAATGGTTTCGTTTCGGTTATCGACAAGGGCGCGAATTTCGTTATTTTCAAGCGAATTTAAAACTTTTTGAGCGTATTTTTCATATTTTTCACTTAAAGATAATATAGCAACTTGCTCGGGCATAAGCCATAAAGGGAAATTACCACCTGTGTGCTCCAGTAAAATGGCTACAAACCGTTCCAGGCTGCCAAACGGAGCCCGGTGGATCATAATAGGTCTGTGTAGTTCATTGTCACTGCCTTTATACGTTAACTCAAAGCGTTCTGGTAAATTATAATCTACTTGTATGGTACCCAATTGCCAGCTCCTACCCAAGGCATCTTTAACCATAAAGTCTAATTTTGGGCCATAAAAAGCAGCTTCTCCAGTTTCAACCTTATAATCTAATCCTTTTTCTTTCGCAGCATTTAAGATTGCATTTTCTGCTTTCTCCCAGTTTTCAAGAGCACCAATATACTTTTCTGGTTTCTCAGGATCGCGCAAGGATACTTGTGCGGTAAAGTTTTCAAACCCTAATGATCCGAAAACATATAATACAAGGTCTATTACTTTTTTAAACTCTTCATCCAATTGATCTGGCGTACAGAATATATGTGCATCATCTTGTGTAAAACCACGTACGCGAGTTAATCCGTGTAACTCACCGCTTTGTTCATATCGGTATACCGTTCCAAATTCAGCAAAACGCTTTGGTAAATCTTTGTAAGACCAAGGTTTGCTATTGTAGATCTCACAGTGATGTGGACAGTTCATGGGTTTTAATAAAAACTCCTCATCGTCATTTGGTGTTTTTATGGGCTGAAAGCTATCTTCTCCATATTTTGCGTAATGACCAGAAGTTACATACAACTCTTTCTGACCTATATGTGGAGAAACAACCATTTCGTAACCCGCTTTTTTCTGAGCCTTTTTAAGGAAGTTCTCTAAACGTTCTCTTAAAGCAGCACCTTTAGGCAGCCATAATGGCAGTCCTTGACCTACTTTCTGTGAAAACGTAAATAGCTCAAGTTCTTTTCCTAGTTTTCTATGGTCTCTCTTCTTGGCCTCTTCTAGTAAGGCAAGATATTCCTTAAGCTCTTTTTGCTTAGGAAACGTCACACCATAGATACGTGTTAACTGTGTGTTATTTTCATCACCGCGCCAATAGGCACCAGCGATACTCATTAATTTTACGGCTTTTACAATCCCCGTGTTGGGTATGTGTCCGCCACGGCATAAATCGGTAAACGTATCGTGGTCGCAAAAAGTGATGGTGCCATCTTCCAGGTTTTCAATTAGTTCAACCTTGTATTCGTTATCTTGTTTCTTATAATAGTCTAATGCATCTGCTTTGGTAGATTCCCGCATAGAGAACTCATGCTTTCCACGGGCAATTTCCAGCATTTTCTTTTCAATAGTAGGTAGATCTTTTTCCGAAACAGCATGCTCTCCAAAATCTACATCATAATAAAACCCAGTATCAATCGCCGGACCAATTGTTAATTTAGCGCCAGGATACAATTCTTCCAATGCTTGCGCAAGGATATGAGCAGAAGAATGCCAAAAGGCTTTTTTTCCTTCATCATCTCGCCACGTATATAAAATAAGGCTACCATCTTCAGTGAGTGGGGTGCTGGTTTCTACAGTTTCTTTATTAAAGGAAGCCGAAATTACGTTTCTAGCTAACCCTTCACTTATGCTTTTTGCTACATCCATAGGAGTAACGCCAGCGTCAAACTCTTTTACACTTCCGTCCGGTAAGGTAATGCGTATCATACTAAAATAATTTAAGCAGCAAAGATACTACTGTTTTAAACGTTTCGCAATATACATGGGTTTAGTTTTACTTGAAAATAATCGATGCTATTATAATTGTTGTATGGTTGCACTACAGTGCCTATGGGTATAGTAGAGCCCTATCTAAGTTTTACCATTTAAATTTATTACTTAATGTGTCTTCTAATTTAAGACAAGGACTGTAGAGGCTTTTAATCTAGTGTCTAGCCCATATAAGCGTAGCGATCTAATATTTTTATTGTGGGCGTTCCTTTTCTTGTGGAAAACAAGAAAAGGCGGGCTTTCGTCAGTCGCTTTTTCTAAGCTTCACAGCTTATAAAAGAGCTCCAACAAAGACTCAATCCCTAACGCAACCTAAAATGGGTAAAAATGGTATATATATTAAGGTATAAATACGTGTTTAGAAAGTTGAAAGTAATTTTCTGATTAAAATTAAATAAATCAACTACTTAGCTTTTTAGGTTAAAAAAACTTTAAAAAAAGGCTATGTTTTATTTGCAGAAGTAGAAAAGCAATGTATCTTTGCATCCGCTTACAAAAACAAGGTAAGGCGTTTTGCAAGCGAACAACGATCTTTAAAATATCTTAAAAATAAACTTTTAAAAAGTGTTGCAGGTTTTAAAAACTGTTGTACATTTGCACCCGCTTAACGAAGCAATGAAAATTGAATCAAATAGCAGTAAAAAACGCTCTTAAAAAAAGTTTAAAAAAACTTGAAAAAAGTTTTGGTGGGTATAAAAAAAGGGTTG
>CAJXPE010000128.1 GCA_913057965.1 uncultured Marixanthomonas sp.
AGTTTACAGTGAATAATACAAATTATGAAATTATCTTCGTTTTTAACATCAATTTAACATCAATTTAACATCAAAAATGATATTTTTTATTTCAAAATTTTATTGCTGGAAGTATTTTTCCACTGCAATCTCCAAAGCCAATTCGCACCTTTTCATTTTCACAGAAACCTCGAAGGATTACCGTGTCGTTATCGTTTATAAATTTGCGTTCGGTGCCATCGTTTAATTTTAATGGATTTTGACCTTTCCACGTCAATTCTAGCATCGAGCCGTAGCTGTCTTTTGTTGGGCCAGAAATGGTTCCGCTTCCCATCATATCGCCACTTCGCACGTTACAACCGTTTACCGTGTGGTGTGCCAATTGTTGCGACATAGACCAGTACATGTATTTAAAGTTACTATTGGCAACTACATTTTCTTCGCCACCTTCTGGTTGGATAATGGCTTGCAAGTTGATGTCAAAATTCTTTTTACCGTCTTGTTTTAAGTAGGGAAGTGGTTCAGGATCTTGAGCCGGACCATCTGTACGGAAACCTTCTAAGGCATCTAAAGTAACAATCCAAGGTGAAATGGTAGAGGCAAAACTCTTTCCTAAGAATGGGCCAAGTGGCACATATTCCCACGCTTGAATATCACGAGCACTCCAATCATTAAACATGACGAGACCGAAAATATATTCTTCGGCGTCTTCAACAGAGATTCGTTTTCCCAGATCGTTAGCGGCTGTGGTGATAAAGGCCATTTCCAATTCAAAATCTACCAATTTTGAAGGACCAAATCCAGGAACGCCATCATCGCCAGGCTTTTGTTGCCCGATCGGTCTTTTAATAGGAGTTCCAGAAGGTATTATAGACGAACTTCTTCCGTGATATCCAATAGGAATACGAAGCCAGTTAGGCATTAACGCATTTTCTGGGCCACGAAATAAAGTACCTACATTGGTCGCGTGTTCTTTGCTCGCATAGAAGTCGGTGTAATCACCAACGTCTACCGGCAATTGCATTTCTACTTCATCCATGCTGAACAATATTTTTTCTCGGTGCTCCTCGTTATCACGAAGTTCGGTATGGCTTCCTTTTCTAAATATTTCAGAAATACGGTTTCGTACCAAGCGCCACGTTTTACGGCCATCGGCTATAAAATCGTTTAAACTGTCTTGTAGAAAAATATCATCGGTCAGATCTATTCCTTCAAAATAACCAAGTTGATGTAAAGCGCCTAAATCTATTGCGGTATCGCCTATTCGGGTACCAATAGTAATAACATCGTCGCGTGTTAAAAATACCCCAAAAGGGATGTTTTGGATAGGGAAGTCACTGTTTTTTGGTACTTCCAGCCAAGATGTATAAGATGGATCGTTAGCTTGTAAAGGCATATATGTTTTTTTGTAGTTTGTAAAAATTGTAATCAAATATATAATTTCTGAAGGACTAACCACAACCATTTTGTATTTTTGCTATCTCGATGGGTTTTTTTATAATTTCCTTAACGGAAACGCCACAAAATCAATCGATACCATTAGTTAAATTAGTATAAAAATCATGGAACTTATTTTAACGGAATAGGTTTTTTACTGAAAATGATATGACAAGAGACACTCAAATATTTGACTTGATAGAAGCCGAAAAAAAACGGCAATTTAATGGACTGGAATTAATCGCTTCAGAAAACTTTGTGAGCGATCAAGTAATGGAAGCAGCCGGTTCAATATTAACCAATAAATATGCAGAAGGATATCCTGGAAAACGGTATTACGGTGGATGTGAAGTGGTTGATAAAGTAGAGCAACTGGCAATAGACCGTGCAAAAACTCTTTTTAATGCCGAATATATAAATGTACAACCACATAGTGGGTCGCAGGCCAATACAGCTGTTTTTGCCACGTGCATGAAACCTGGAGACACTTTTTTAGGGTTTGATCTTTCACACGGTGGCCATTTAACTCACGGAAGTCCCGTGAATTTTTCAGGAAAATTATACAATCCAGTTTTCTACGGGGTGGATGAAGAAACAGGCTTGATAGATTATGATGAAGTAGAAAAAATTGCCATAGCAGAAAAACCTAAAATGATCATTGCAGGAGCTTCAGCTTATTCCCGTGAAATAGATTACAAGCGTTTTCGTGAAATAGCCGATAAAGTGGATGCTATTTTGGTAGCCGATATGGCGCATCCAGCTGGATTAATTGCTAAAGGTATTATTAGCGATCCAGTGCCGCATTGTCATATTTGTACAACGACAACTCATAAAACCTTACGTGGACCAAGAGGCGGAATGATTGTGATGGGGACAGACTTTGAAAATCCTTTTGGTTTAAAATTGAAAAGTGGTAAACTTAAAAAAATGTCTACTTTATTGAATAGTGGAATTTTCCCTGGAAATCAAGGCGGACCTTTAGAGCATATCATTGCTGCAAAAGCGATTGCTTTTGGGGAAGCATTGACAGATGAGTTTTTACACTATATGGTGCAAGTTAAAAAGAATGCAGCCGTGATGGCCGACGCATTCATGAAAAAGGGGTATAAAATAATTAGCGATGGAACCGATAACCATATGATGCTAATCGATCTTCGAAATAAAAACGTATCTGGAAAAGATGCCGAAGAAGCTCTGGAAAAAGCAGACATTACGGTAAATAAAAACATGGTTCCCTTTGATGATAAATCACCATTTGTAACCAGTGGTATTCGTATAGGAACACCAGCAGTTACCACTCGAGGACTGATTGAAAGTGACATGCCTGCCATCGTTGATTTGATTGACGAAGTGATCACCAACATCGAAGATGAAGAAAACATTAAAGATGTTGCGAAAAAGGTAAACGATTTAATGGAAGGGCGACCTTTGTTTAAAATGTAATAGTAACAGTCTGATACTGCAATATTTCTAATTAATTGAAATATAATTTGTTAAAATACATTTTTATAAGTTTTATAGTAGTACATTCGCACTTTATTAATTAATTATATTTATTACAATGCAAAAAGGCACAGTAAAATTCTTCAACGAATCAAAAGGATTTGGATTTATCACTGAAGAAGGAACAAACAAAGAACATTTCGTACACGTTACAGGATTAATCGATGAGATCCGCGAAGAAGACGAAGTAGAATTCGACTTAAAAGAAGGAAAAAAAGGATTGAACGCAGTAAACGTAAGAGTACTATAAATAAGTTCATTTTTTAGAAAACAGAAAGCCTCTCCATTTGGAGAGGCTTTTTTTATGCTGTGTTGTTATATAATTTTAATTATTCTTCATCAGGAAACAATATACTTTCATAAGCCCCGGCATCTGGGGCTTGCGTGTTTCGGTTAGTTCCATTTAAATCTACAGGCACTTGTTGTGCTGTAGCGGTGTTTCCAATGCCATCAGCAGCCGAAGTTCCGGTTTCAATGTTGAAATTGTTCATTTCAGTATCTTGAAAAACGGGATCTTCGTTAAATACGGAGTTGGTGTACAGTGCTGTATTTGTAAAATCGTACAACGGATTGTCGCTAAACTCGCCGTTGGGGTCTTCAAACCGGATTAAACTGTTGCTAAAGTTAAAATTAAACGTTTTACCATCATCTTTCAACAAAGCAATTTCACGTTGCTCGTTTCCGTAAATAATACAATTGTTAAATGAAATGTTGAGGTCATATGGTTCGGTCCCAGTATCGGTTTCAAAAAAGTTATCGATCAAAACGGTTGGGAAGCTACGGAAACTATTGGTCCAATAATTAGCAAAGGTACAATGGTTAAATGTGTACGTGCCACCGAGTGAAGCGGATAAAGAGGCTTGCCCACTGTTGTTGATCACTACATTTTCGCCATACACATTTCCGGTACGGGCCAACAAACCAGAGTTTGCACTGTTGTAAATCTGTACGTTTTCTAAGGTAAGGGTTCTGTCACCATCGTTATCATCCATTAAAAGCCCAACGGTTCCATTTTTTATAGTAGTGTATTTAAATTCGTTGTCGGTACTACCCGAAGTCATCCAAATAGCACCCCATTGTCCAGGAACATTTGCAAAGGCAGGTTCTAAACGATCCCCTTCAAAAATAATTTCGTTTTCTAATAACTCAGCATCAGTACTTTGTTCCCCATTTGCTTTTATAGAACCTGTATTGGCCACTAAAATTCCGCTACTGGCGTGAAAGTGCACACGAGCCCCTGCCTCAACCGTTAATGTTTTTTGTGGGGGTACAGCTGCATAACCATAAATTACATAGGGTTTTTCGTTGGTGAAAGTGAGTTCGTTGTCGTCCAAAAAGAAGCCTTCAATCAAAATATCCTTGCCCTCACCATCGGTGCCAAGATTTAAAGTTTCAGAAGTACCATCGCCAAAACGCTCGGGAAATAAAAACACGGCATCTTGAATTAATGTAACCAAGTCTACATTCTGTTGGTTTCCACCGGTGTCAAATTGTATTTGGTCTGTATATAAGAAGTTGGTTTCATCTGTTGGAAGTGTGGCAATATCGGCTGTGGTTTCAATAAAGATAAAAATACTGTCTTTTGCCAATACTTGAATATCTTGAAAGGACTTTCCAGGGATTCCATCAACATTCAAACGGTAATTAGAGGTTTCTCCGTTCGCTAATTGTATCGTAGGAATATTGATGTCTTCATCACTTCGGTTATATACTTTTAGGTTGTAGGTGCTGGAACCAATGTTGGTAAAAACAGTGTCCAAATACACGGTATCTCTTGAAAATTCAAGATTTCCGGTACTAGAGACACTTTCAAAGTCATTTCTACAGGAACTCCATAAAACGAGGCAAGCAAGTATTGCCAATCCATAAACATACTTCATTAACGATAATTTTGAGTAAAAATATAACTTTTTATCAACGATAATATTGTTTAGCGGTTAAAGTTGGTCTGAAATGGCTTTTTGATTATAGAATATGGAAAATAGAGTATAGATTTTAGGTGCCATCATATATTTGCATTCGAATTACTGTATCTAAGTTTTTTCTTTTAAGCCTAACATCCAAAGTATCTTTCTTTTTAAATAAAGAATCGCCAACTTGAACAAACTCAAAGAAGCCTCCATTTTCATGGTCAAAAAGAAACTTTTGTCTTTTGTTACCAGTTTCAATTACAATTGTCCTATAATTGTGTTGGAAGCTATCTATATATTTTGCTGCAACTAGGCCACTATAGTTATCATCACGATAGAATTCAGAAGCTTTTTTATTTGGTATTAATTTATTCACTCCTTCATAAAACTTATAAACAACCACTCCTCCTAAAAAAAGACATACAATGATTGAAGTTGCCACAATAATTATTTTACTATTACTTTTCAAAGAATATTTTTTAATTTAAATCACTTTCAATTTTAGTAATAATAAAAAGTCTATAATCTAATATCTATTAGCAAAGCGGTCTCACATCTATTTCCCTTCATATTTATCCATATACCGTTTCCAAAGTTCAGTCTGGTGGGTTTCTAAGGAAACATCGCGACCATCAATAAATGCGTGCGTCAATATATTAGTACGCATATCTAAGGCATCACCTTCTGAAATAAACAAAGTAGCACTTTTTCCTTGTTCTAAGGTTCCATAAGTATCGTCAATACCTAATATTTTAGCCGTATTTCCAGTAATCAACTGTAGCGCTTTTTCTTTATCCATCCCTTGTCCTACCAAATGGCCAGCGTAGAATGCTAAGTTACGGGTGTTCATCCGTTCCATCTGCCCGTTGGCTTGCAAAGCGACCATAACACCAGCATCGGTTAATAACTTAGGAAGTTTATAAGGCAGGTCGTAATCGTCATCCTCCCGTTCTGGAGTGGTGTGAACACGTCTTACCAATACTGAAATATCATTTTTCTTTAAGAAATTAGTGATTTTATAAGCTTCATACCCACCAACAATAACCACGTTTGTAACGCCTTGTTCTTTGGCAGTTGTAACGGCATCAATCATTTCTTTTTCACCATCGGCATGAATGTATAATTTTTTAGAGCCATCAAATAAACCTTTCATGGATTTGAACGCTTCATTTTTGGGTTGGTCTTTGGTATTACTATAAGCTTTTGCATTTACTAAGAAAGCACGCACGTCATCGATATCCTTCGCATAGTCCTTGTTTGGTTTATACCCTCGAGGTTCACCCAACCACCAGCGACCGCGACGGAAACTATTAGGCCAATTCATATGGATTCCATCATCAACTTTCACAGCTGCATCTTCCCAATTCCAAGCGTCTAATTGCACAATGGATGAAGTTCCCGAAATACGTCCACCTTGGGGTGTGATTTGTGCGAGAAGCACACCATTAGGACGCATACTTTCTACTACTTTACTTTCTGTGTTGTAAGCTATTAAACTGCGAATATTTGGGATCATATCGCCAATTTCGTCATCGTCAATCGTGGGGCGAACGGCATCGATTTCTCCTAATCCTAAGGTGGAAACGGGAGCGATGATGCCTGGATATACATGTTTCCCTGTAGCATCAATTACTTTTCCTTTTGAAGGAAGATTGGTTCCTATGGCGGTTATTTTTCCGTCTTCAAAAACGAGTGTACTGTTTTCAATTACAGAACCATCGCCAATATGGGCAGTCGCTCCTTTAATTGTAATTGCCTGTCCTTGTTTAGGTGCCGGAGTTTGTTGTGCAAAACTTACCGAAGTAGCTAATACAACGAGAAGAGTGGCTATTTTATGTAAAATGTTCATGGTTGCTTAGTTTATGGTTTCACAATGAAATTCGCGTTTGTCTTTTCCTTTTGGTGGTTTTGTTTTTCCACCGTTTTGTTTTTCGGCTAGCATCATTTTAACCAATTTATTGCGTTCTTTTTTAATGGCACTTCTTTTTTCTTTGTCTTTCTCAAGATCAAAATACGTAGTACCCTCAATTATTGTTTTCTCGGCTTTCGCATATACAGACAATGGATTGTCGCTCCACAACACCAAGTCGGCATCTTTTCCTTCTTTAATACTACCTGTACGGTCGTCTAGGTGAAGTAGTTTAGCTGGATTGATAGTAACCATTTTCCAGGCTTCTTCTTCGCTCATGCCACCATATTTCACACTTTTTGCCGCTTCTTGGTTTAAACGACGGCTCATTTCGCCATCATCACTATTAATGGCTACGGTTACTCCTTGACTGCTCATGATAGCAGCATTATATGGAATAGCATCATTAACTTCGTACTTATAAGCCCACCAATCACTAAAGGTAGAACCGCCTGCGCCGTGTTCTTTCATTTTATCTGCCACTTTATATCCTTCTAAAATGTGCGTAAATGTGTTAACACGGAAGCCGAATTTTTCAGCCACTTTCATCAGCATATTTATTTCACTTTGTACATAGGAATGACAGCTAATAAAACGTTCGCCATTTAAAATCTCCGCTAGCACTTCCAATTCTTCATCATAGCGAACGGCTTGTCCACTTTTCTTTTTAGCATCGTATTCTTTAGCACGATTGAAGTAATTAACGTACACCTGTTCTACACCCATTCTAGTTTGTGGAAAGCGGTTAAAACTTTGCCAATTGGATTGTTTCACATTTTCACCTAAAGCGAATTTTATGAATTTTGGTGAATTGTCGTAAATAAGTCCGTCTGCATTTTCACCCCATTTTAATTTGATGATTGCCGAACGTCCGCCAATAGGATTGGCAGAACCGTGCAAAATCTGAATAGAAGTAACCCCGCCGGCAAGGTCTCTATAAATACCAATATCCTCAGGATCTACAACATCTTCAATGGTTACTTCAGCAGAAGAATTTTGACCAGCTTCATTAATAGCCAAGGCTGCAAGGTGCGAGTGTTCGTCTATAATCCCTGCTGTAAGGTGTTTTCCAGTGGCATCGATGGTTGTAGCTCCACCTGCTCGTAAATCAGTTCCTATTTCAACAATTTTACCGTCTTTAACCAATACGTCTGTATTGTTTAAAATTCCTGCTTCTTCACTCGTCCAAACGGTTGCGTTTTTAAATAAAAGATCTTGTTGTTTTGGTTTAGTTTCAAAACCATATCCAATGTTAGGGTAGGTAAGGGGAACAATTTCTGGCTTTTCGTTTTTGTCTTTATTTTTCTTTTCTGAATCTTCTTCGGAAGCATCTCCTTTTTGTCTAACGGCCGTGAAATCTGCTTCACTACCATCGGGAGCAACCAATTTTCCTGAAAAATCGTCTCCTTCTTTTGGGACAATCCCCGTCGTTCTAAAAACTTCATTGGTTTTTTCATCAGTAAAAG
>CAJXPE010000129.1 GCA_913057965.1 uncultured Marixanthomonas sp.
TCGTGGGCTCGGAGATGTGTATAAGAGACAGGGTATGGCGGCATATTTTAAATATTTTGCGTTTTTTTTGAAATCAACCGCCGTTTGAAACGGAATGGGTTGCAGTTCGGAAGCTTTTTGGTCAATACTGGCAGCTAACAGTTCGCTTTCACGCTGATTTCTATTTAACTGAATGACATTTAGCAATTTATCACTCACATTTGGAAAGTGATTTCCGATTATAGCAGAAGCTTCTTCATATGAAATCCCATGTTGTAATTTAAATAATTTAGCCAACGGAAACGCAATAAACCGAACGAACAAAGCAACTTCAACTACAATAAAAACCCAAAATAAAACGGTACGTCCGATCGGGCTAAGCCATAAAAAATATTCAATAAGCAGTGTAAGTAATAAGTAAAGTAAGCCAATAGCAAAGAACAAAATAGCGCCCTTGATCAATTCATTTGTGTAGAATTTTTTAATGAATTGTTCCAGCTTTTGCTGAATGATATTGAATGTGCTCATACTTCGTGCATTCCTTTTAAATAGAACTCTTAAAAATACAATTTTATTTCAAGACTTCTGTGCTTCACACTAATATCAAAGATTGCTCCAAATTCTATATAAAAGTTGAAGCTTATTAAATTCCATTTAGATCTTTAAAAACTATAAAAAAAGTAAGCTTAGAGCGATTTTATAACTCAATCAAGCCTTCATTTAGTACTTATTGACATCTTATGATTGGTAATTAAATGTTTACTCACATACAATAAGCTCCCTAAAAAGGGAACAAAAATGATAAATAGCATCCAAATAAATAGAGAGAGTGATTTTTCATGTTTTAAAATAAGGAATAAAGATGAAATGAGCAGTATAAAATAAATTATCCCTAGAAGCAGTATTTCAATTGGACCTATAACGCTTAAAAATATCATAAAAAACACGAATTTAATTAATTACAAGTTCATAGTTGTGAAGTTATGTAACTATGATTGTTGAAAACAAAGATTGAAAAAAAGATTAACATATTAAAATTACTAAAGAATTGCTGTTAAAAGCACAAATAGATAAATGTGTGTGGGTACAAAGAGAATTGTATCTTTGCTTTCTTAATAAAATTCACAATTCATGGCTCAAAAAACTCGTGTACGTTTTGCTCCAAGTCCTACAGGACCGTTACATATTGGTGGTGTTCGCACTGCCTTATTCAACTATTTGTTTGCTAAAAAACACGGGGGTGATTTTGTGCTGCGTATAGAAGATACCGACCAAACTCGGTATGTAGAAGGTGCTGAAAATTATATTATTGAAGCATTGGATTGGTTAAACATTCCATTTGACGAAGGTCCACAAAAAGATGGAGGTTTTGGGCCATACCGTCAAAGTGAACGCAAACATTTGTATAGAGAATATGCCGATAAGTTACTTGCTTCAGAAAACGCATACTACGCTTTTGACACAGCCGAAGAATTAAATGAACACCGTAAAAATCATGAAGCTGAAGGGAAAACCTTTATCTATAATTGGCATAACCGATTAAAGTTGAAAAACTCTTTATCGCTTTCAAAAGAGGAAGTTCAGCAAAAACTTGATGCTGGAGAAGAATATGTAATCCGGTTTAAATCACCTGAAAATGAAAATCTTCATTTAAAAGATATAATTCGTGGCGGTATGCAGATTGACACCAATATTCTAGACGATAAAGTGTTGTTTAAAAGTGATGGGATGCCAACCTATCATTTGGCAAATATCGTTGATGATCATTTAATGGAAATCACACACGTAATTCGTGGGGAAGAATGGTTGCCTTCTTTGGCACTTCACGTTTTGTTATACAGAGCATTTGGTTGGGAAGCCCCTAAATTTGCACATTTACCACTTATTATGAAACCCGTTGGAAAAGGGAAATTAAGCAAACGCGACGGCGATAAAATGGGCTTTCCGGTATTTCCATTGGAGTGGAAAACAGCTGACGGCGACACTTTTTCTGGTTACAGAGACGATGGCTATCGGGCTGAAGCGGTTATCAATATGTTAGCCTTTTTAGGTTGGAACCCAGGAACCGAACAAGAGCTTTTTAGCTTAGAAGAATTAGTACAAGCGTTCGATTTAGACCGTGTTAATAAAGCTGGTGCTAAGTTTGATCCTGAAAAAACAAAATGGTTTCAGCACCACTATTTACAAGAAGTGGACAACGGTATTTTGGCCGGACAGTTTAAAGAATTGCTGAAAAATAAAGGAATTGAAACCGCTCTTCCAGTCGAAACAATCACCGCTTTATTGAAAGAACGCGCCACATTTGTGGAAGATATTTGGGATCAAGGCAGTTTCTTCTTTGTAGCTCCGGAAAACTATGATGAAAAAGCAGCTAAAAAAGCATTTAAAGAAGGAACAGCAGAATTACTTCAACAGGTTATAACACTTATGAACGAAGTGGACGATTTTTCCGCAGCCAACGTATCTGACAAAATAAAAGGATGGATTACCGATAATGAAATAGGCTTCGGAAAAGTGATGATGCCGTTACGTCTATCGCTTGTTGGGGAAATGAAAGGTCCTGATGTGTTTGTGATTGCTTCACTCCTAGGTAAAGAAGAAAGTATTCAACGAATTGAAAAAGCAATTGCTTCAATTTAAAAATAAAGCACCGCAGAAATAATAAACGTAGAACTGTTTCCTTTTATATCCTCTATTTCAGAAATATCCTTATCGTTTAAGTTATTTAGCATGTTGGTAAGGCCGTATTGATAATGTGCCCCAAGGCGGAAACTTTTCAATCCTCCCGTAATACCACCCATAAGCCTAAAATTGAAGCTCGAAATATCTTCAATATCTTGGGCTGTTACAGTGGTATACCCATCTACAATATAGTCCTCATAGGCTTTTTCGTCAAGTTTCATTTTTCCGTTAACGTTCAGTATTGGACCAAATTCAAGGCTTAGATGATGTTCTATAATATTATAACTGGCAAGCAAGTTTATTTGCGCCGCTAAAATTGAGTATTCTAAATTGCGAGATTCAATTAGGTCACTCGCTCCAATTTCAATATTTGATTGTGTAAAGTTAATTCCGTAGACTAAATCAAAGTTATTTCTGAAAGAACCACGCGTAGTAAACCCAGCTGTAAACCCTTGTCCCTTCTTTGTTGTAAGGTCTGAGGTGTTAATATCAAAAAATGTTAAACCCCCTGTAACTCCCAAACGGTTATATTCATTAAAATTTCGTTGTGCCGTAAGCTGTTGAAATGATACAATTAAAGCAGTAACAATAAACAAGTTTTTAATACTCATAGCTAGGTAGATTAATAGCGGTTAAAAATAGCTTTATTTTTGTATCTTCAACTAATTATTAAACATAAAAAAAATATGTAATGGGTGGTTTACTTCTTTTAATTCCAATAGTAATTATTGGCTTTTTTATATTGCTTTCAGGTATTTTCACAGTCAAACAGCAAACAGCTGCCATTGTGGAACGCTTCGGAAAATTTCTAAGCATTCGCAATTCAGGCTTGCATTTTAAAATTCCTGTATTTGATCGTATTGCCGGACGTATCAATCTAAAAATACAACAGTTAGATGTTTTGGTAGAAACAAAAACGAAAGATGATGTGTTTGTACGTTTGAAAATTTCAGTACAATTTAAAGTAATCCCTCAAAAAGTATACGATGCTTTTTACAAACTTGAAGATCCACATGGTCAAATTACCGCCTATGTTTTTGATGTGGTTCGAGCAGAAGTGCCTAAAATGAAGTTGGATGATGTTTTTGAGCGCAAAGATGATATTGCTATTGCGGTAAAAGAAGAATTAAACGATGCAATGATTGATTATGGGTACGATATTATTAAAACCTTAGTAACCGATATTGATCCTGATGTACAAGTAAAAGCGGCTATGAACCGTATTAACGCTTCGGAACGTGAAAAAGTAGCAGCAGAGTATGAAGCGGAGGCAGAACGTATTAAAATCGTTGCTAAAGCCCGTGCAGAAGCCGAAAGCAAACGATTACAAGGTCAAGGTATTGCCGATCAACGTCGTGAGATTGCTCGCGGATTAGAGGAAAGTGTAGATGTATTAAATAATGTGGGAATTAATTCGCAAGAGGCTTCGGCTTTAATTGTTGTGACGCAACATTACGATACGCTACAATCTATTGGAGAAGAAACAAATACCAACCTAATTTTACTTCCTAATTCGCCTCAAGCTGGTAGTAATATGTTGAATGATATGATTGCTTCGTTTGTAGCCAGTAACCAAATTGGAGAGGAAATGAAAAAACAGAATGAAGCAAAAGGGATTGGAGCAACTTCAAAAACTAAGAAAAAGAGAACACCGCCCCCAACCGATAGTATAGATGATATAGATTTTTAAATAAAAAAAGACCGCTAATTAATTAGCGGTCTTTTTTTATGTATGTATTGGTAACCTATTTCTCGCTATCCTCTACTTCTTTTACTTTTTTCACCCCTAAAATACTATTTGCTATTTTAACAACAAGTGCTTTTTGAGCAATAGAGCCTATCATACTCCCTATGATACTTATGGGTGAGAAACTGTCTTTAAAAGATTCTTTCGTGCTGCTTACGTTAAGCTTTAACTCTTCTTTATCAATCTCAGATTTAAGTTTCAGATATTTTAAGTCTCTGTTAATTTCATCAAAAGTAGTGTATCTCTTCATTCTCGTTGGTTTTCGATAGTTTCTTGGTATTCTTTAACTTCTTTTTTTGCTTGCTGTTTTGGAGAAATATCATCTTCATCATAAAGCAATTTAGAAAATTTAATAAGAAGACTTCGTTCAATCATTTTCTTTCCGAAAAGAACTAAAAACAATGTTACTAATCCATAAAACCCACCGACAATTAAGAAGCCAGCAAAACTACTTTCCATGATAATACCAAGCCAAAGTGCTACTCCTATTGATAGAAATAACAATACAAACAAGAAAAAGCTACCGAACACTAATAAATTTACAAGTGAAACAGCTCCTTTCATTGAAGATTTAAACAGACGCAGTTTATAATACTCCGCTGTACTGGTTGTATAATCTTGAAATTTATCGCTTACGGTATGTAAACTTTCAGTAAGACGATCAAAAGCCATATTATGAAGTTGCTTTTTTAGCTTTCGTTTTTACTTTTTCCTTTTCTGTCTCCATTTGTAATTTTGCGTTTTGCTTGCGAAGCGTTTCTAATTTATCTTCCATAGCCAACAAAATATCATCTGCTTTGTAACTAGCTGAAGATAGTGTGTTCTCCAACTTTTCTTCAAAGTTTAAACGTGCTTTTTGCGCTTTTTCGCTTAAGTTGCTTGAGGTTTCTTTAACTTGTTTGTCAAATTGTTTACGAGCCTTTTTGGCTTCTTTACTAATTTGCTTTCGGGTTTTAGAACCTTTTTCTGGAGCGTAAAGGATTCCTATTCCTGCTCCTATTGCAGCTCCAGTTAATAAAGCTAATAGTGTTTGTCCTGTATTAGATGCCATTTGTTTTGTGTTATTGGTTATTAAATAATCTATTTAAAAACAAAGTTACAGAAGTGGGTTTCTATTCGCTGTTAATAACCGGTTAATACTCAAAAAATTACCCATAAAATATTCTTAAAAAAAGATTTTTATTGCCAAAAACTCTTAATTAATCTATAAATACAAGGGTTTAAATCTTAAAAAAATAATGTTATGCTATTTTACCCCAAGAATCGCGTAATGGCACTGTACGGTTGAAAACAATTTTTTCTTCGGTAGTATCTTTATCCACAACAAAATAGCCTAATCGTTGAAACTGAACTTTATCCTCAACCTCAAGGTTTTTTAAACTTGGCTCTGCATAGGCTGTAATAACTTCTAAAGAATTAGGGTTTATAAACTCTAAAAAATCTTTTTCTTTATCAGCATCGGGCGAAGCTTCAGTAAACAAACGATCATACAATCTTACTTCCACAGGAAGGGCATCTTTAATTGAAACCCAATGTAAGGTTCCTTTTACCTTGCGTTTTGAAGCTTCAGATCCACTTCCGCTTTTACTATCAGGATCGTAAGTACAATGGATTTCGGTGATGTTTCCTTCTGCATCTTTTACAACACTTTCCCCTTTGATGATGTAGGCATTTTTTAAACGAACTTCTTTATTCAAGGTTAATCGGAAAAACTTTCTATTTGCTTCTTCTTTAAAATCTTCTCGTTCGATATACAACTCACGCGAAAAGGGAACCTCTCGATAGCCGGCACTTTCATCTTCTTGATTATTTTCGGCTTCGAGCATTTCGGTTTTACCTTCAGGGTAGTTGGTGATAACCAGTTTTATTGGGTTTAAAACCGCCATCACTCGAGGTGCTCGTTTGTTGAGATCTTCGCGTACATTAAACTCTAAATGCGAAACATCAATGACATTCTCCCGTTTTCCTACACCAATACTATCTACAAAGTTTTTAATAGATTCTGGCGTGTACCCACGCCTTCTCAATCCTGAAATAGTGGGCATTCTTGGGTCATCCCAACTATCAACAATCCCTTCTTCAACTAATTTTGCCAATTTACGTTTACTCACCACGGTATGGCTTAAGTTTCTGCGGGCAAATTCTCGTTGCTTAGGGCGTAATGTATCTTTTTCGTGTACTTGGTCCAAGAACCAATCGTAAAGCTCTCTATGAGGTAGGAATTCAAGTGTACAGAGCGAATGTGATACGCGCTCTATGTAATCGCTTTCTCCGTGTGTCCAATCGTACATTGGGAATATTTTCCAATCGGTTCCAGTTCTGTGGTGACTTTTATGCAACACGCGGTACATAACCGGATCGCGCATCAACATATTTCCGGAAGTCATGTCTATTTTAGCGCGTAGGGTGTGTTTTCCTTCCCCTAGTTCGCCATTCTTCATTTTTCCAAACAGATCTAAACTTTCTTCCACTGGACGGTTTCTGAAAGGACTTTCAGTACCTGGTGAATTGGGTGTCCCTTTTTGTTCGGCAATTTGTTCAGATGTTTGTGAATCTACATACGCTTTACCGTCTTTAATTAATTGCACAGCCCAATCGTATAATTCCTGAAAATAATCGGAAGCATACCGTTCTTCGGCCCATTCAAATCCTAACCAAGAAATGTCGCGTTTAATGGCATCGACAAATTCTTGTTCTTCTTTTGCGGGATTGGTATCATCAAAACGTAGGTTTACGGGTGCTTTATAGCGCTCTCCTAAACCAAAATTTAAACAAATGGAAGAAGCATGCCCAATGTGCAAATATCCATTCGGCTCTGGCGGAAACCGAAAGCGAAGTTCATCTTGCGTATGTGTTGTTGTTAAATCTTCTTCTATTATATGCTCTATAAAATTAAGTGGTGCTTCTTCTTTTGCCATGATTGGTATGTTGTTCCTAAAAAGGAATTGTAAATAGTTATCTAAAGTAAACAGAATTAATTAGTTTGCCTATCTATAAACAGACAAGTAGCAAAGGTAAAAAAAGTATCTTTGCAAAAACAATTTGCATGAGTACAATACGCTTAAAGAATATCCGCATTTTTGCGAACCATGGATGTCTTACTGAAGAAGAAAAAATTGGTAGCGATTACATTGTAAATCTCAAGGTCACGGCAAATCTTTCAAAAGCTGCCGAAACAGATGATTTAGGGGATACGGTAGATTATGTTCACCTTCAAAAAATAGTGAGAGAACAAATGGCAATCCGCTCTAAACTACTAGAACAAGTAGGTCAGCGTATTGTAGATACCATTTTAAATGAAATTGAATTGGTTGATAGTGTGAGTGTTCGTGTATCAAAGATTAATCCGCCTATTGGTGGTGATATTGCTGAAGTAAGTGTAACGATGTCCTCATCTCGCTAATTTCAATTTAAACTAGGAAAATTCAGTTTAATTTTTTTACATTTGCAAACCTTACTGGCATCGTGGCCGAGTGGCTAGGCAGAGGTCTGCAAAACCTTGTACAGCGGTTCGAATCCGCTCGATGCCTCAACAAAACCTTCTTTCTTAGTTGATAGAAGGTTTTTTTTATTGAAGAGGTTCTTCTACCGGTGGAATAGGTTTCTCTAACGGTTGTTTTTGTCCAGGTATGCGTTCGAGATTGGATTGCATTTCATCTGGAAAAATTCCCTGTAGTAATAAGGCTACCCCAAACCCTGCAATTAAAATACTGTCTCTTATACACATCTCCGAGCCCACGAGACCTCTCTACATCTCG
>CAJXPE010000130.1 GCA_913057965.1 uncultured Marixanthomonas sp.
GGTTTAGTTTGTTCTCTCTTTGTTTTAGTTTCTTGTGCTGAGCTACAAAATGTCGTCAACACTTTACCAAATGGCCAAATTGGCACAGACTCTACTATGATTGCTAACGGACTAAAACAAGCATTAGACTTTGGAATAGACAAACAAGTAAACAAGCTAACGCAGAAAGACGGGTTCTATAAAAATAATCTAGTTAAAATATTACTTCCAGAAGAATTGCAAAAAGTTGATAGAACTTTACGTGACATAGGATTAAGTAGTTTAGCAGATGAGGGACTTAAAGTTTTAAACAGAGCCGCAGAAGATGCTGTAAAAGAAGCTACTCCCATATTTGTAGATGCAGTAAAGAAAATCACTTTTAATGATGCTAAAAACATATTATTAGGTCCTGACAATGCAGCTACAACTTATTTAGAAAATAGAACCAACACTTCCTTATACACAAAATTTAATCCAGTTATTCAAAATTCATTTTCAAAAGTCGGTGCCGATAGAATATGGACAAACATCATTACACGGTATAATGCAGTTCCCTTTGTAAACCAAGTAAATCCTGATCTTACCGATTATGTTACAAATGAAGCCTTAAAAGGTGTTTACACCATGATTGGCGTAGAAGAAAAAAAGATTAGAAATACTGTTTCGGCTAGAACCACAACATTATTAAGACAGGTATTTGCCCTTCAAGACTAACATCTGTTAACGTTTTAACGCTACTATCTAGATATCATTAAACAATTGGGATAGAATTAACCTAATACTAACAACACTTTTTTATTCTCATACGTAGCTTTGCATAGTATGATATAAATGAAGAAGCATAATGAATTGGTTTAAAAAAGAAACAAAGCTCGATAAATTAAAGAAACGTTATAAAAACTTGATGCGTAAATCGTATGAAATTGCTTTAAGCGATAAAGAAAAAAGTGATTACATACACCACAAAGCAGAAGAGGTTTACAAGCAAATCAAGTCACTTCGCTATCAATATGCAGATAACTAATTTTTATTTTTGTGTATGAATGGTTTTAAAATAAGTAAATGCGTTTACCAGTCTTGAGCCATACCAACTAAAATATTCCCCATCCACTACTTTTACTTTTTTCCCAAGTTCCGCTCTCAATTTTATTGCATCTTTTTCTTTAAATGGAAAAGGTTCTGTAGATAATAAAATTTCATCAGCCTCTTTTAGAAATTCGGCATCAACCTCTGGATATCTTGAATTCTTATCTTCGCAAATATTTTGGAAATTATTTAGTTCTAATAATTGATTTATAAACGTATTTCTACCGGCTATCATTAAAGGTTTTTTCCAAATTACATAAGCAACTTTTTTTGTAGGCTTGCTTTTGATAAAGCTTTCAAATTGCTTTTTTTCTATCCGTATTTTTGAAACAAACGCTAACGCCTCTTTTTTACGACCACATATTTCCCCTAACAACTCGATCATTTCTAAACTATCTTGAATAGAAAAAATATCACTCACCCATACAGGAGCTATCTTTTGAAGCTCCATTACCATTTCTTTGGTGTTTTCCTCTTTATTGCAGATTATCAAATCTGGGTTTAGTGCCTCGACTCTATCATAATGTAGACTTTTGGTCCCCCCTACCACTTTAATTTCTTTTCGGAGGTTTTTAGGGTGTACACAAAATTTAGTAATCCCAACTAGGTTTTCTTTTAAACCTAGAGCTACTAAAAGTTCAGTTTGAGAAGGGACTAACGAAATAATCCGCTGTGGAGTTGTTGAGAGTTCTAGAGTATTTCCTATTTGATCTTTAAACTGCATTCATGATTGTTTGCATTTGCTGCTGCAACTTTTTAGCTTCGGTTTGCGCTGCTTCAGCAAAATCTGAATTATTTGATGCATACAAAATACCTCTCGAAGAGTTGATTAACAAACCAACATTTTTATTCATACCGTATTTACAAACTTCGGTCAAACTACCACCTTGTGCTCCCACACCGGGAACCAATAAAAAACTATCGGGTACTATTTTTCTTATTTCTGAAAAATATTCCGCTTTAGTTGCTCCTACAACATACATCAAGTTCTTAGAATTTACCCAATTTTTTGAAGTCTTTAAAACAGTTTTGTATACTTCTTCCGAATTAATTTTCTTTGTTTGAAAGTCGAAAGCGCCTTCATTAGAGGTTAGGGCTAATAAAATAGTGTGTTTATCATCAAAAGCCAAGAAAGGCTCTATAGAATCTTTCCCCATGTAGGGAGCTACGGTAACGGAATCAAACCCTAAATCATTAAAAAACGCATGCGCATACATGGACGAAGTATTCCCGATATCGCCTCGTTTTGCGTCTGCAATAGTGAAGATTTCAGGATACTTTTTATTTAAATATTCTATTGTTTTTTGAAGTGACTTCCAACCGTTAATTCCGTATGCTTCATAAAAAGCCGTATTTGGTTTATAGGCAACTGTTACATGATGGGTTGCATCAATAATTGCTTTATTAAAAGAAAAAATAGGATCTTCTTCTTCTAAAAGATGCTTCGGGATTTTATTTAGATCGACATCCAGTCCAATGCATAGAAATGATTTCTTTTTTTGGATTTCTGAAATTAATTGCTGGTTGGTCATAGTATGAAAAAATATTAAAACGTTTCGCCGGCTTCTTTTAATTTTTCGGTATTACTTACCATCTGCAATTCGTCTATTATTTTTTGAATATCACCATCTATAATATTACTCAAATCATATAAGGTTAAATTAATACGATGGTCGGTTACACGCCCTTGTGAGTAATTATAGGTTCTAATTTTTGCACTACGGTCACCACTTGTAACCATCGATCCTCTTTTTTCTGCATCTTCAGCTTGCTTCTTCGCTAATTCCATATCATACAAACGAGAACGAAGTACCTTGAAGGCCTTTTCCTTGTTTTTATGCTGTGATTTCTGGTCTTGACATTGTGCTACAAGTCCTGTGGGTTCGTGTGTTAAACGTACTGCCGAATAAGTTGTGTTTACCGACTGCCCACCTGGACCAGAAGAACAGAAATAATCGATACGAACATCTTTTGGATCTATTTCTACATCAAATTCTTCCGCTTCAGGAAAAACCATAACTGTTGCTGCACTGGTATGCACACGTCCTTGTGTTTCGGTTTGTGGCACTCGTTGTACGCGGTGTACACCTGCTTCAAATTTTAATATTCCATAGACATCGTTTCCTTCAATTTCCATTTGGATCTCCTTAAACCCACCACTGGTTCCTTCGCTGTAATCCACAGTATCCACTTTCCAGCCTTTGCTTTCACAATATTTGGTGTACATACGATATAAATCCCCTGCAAAAATACTGGCTTCGTCACCTCCGGTTCCAGCTCTAATTTCCATAACGGCATTTTTGGCGTCTTCAGGATCTTTTGGGATTAAAAGAAACTTAATTTCGTCTTCTAATTTTGGCAATTCTTCTTGGGCTTCTTCCATTTGCATTTTTCCCATCTCCACCATTTCATCATCGCCACTTTCTTTTATAATCTCTTCGGCTTCTTCAATACGTTCGGTAAGAAGTAAATATCGTTCCCGTTTGTCCATCAATAACCTAAGGTCTTTATATTCTTTATTTAATTGAATATACCTTTTTTGATCACTGATTATATCGGGTTGAATAATAAGGTCGCTTACCTCGTCAAAACGTTGTTTTACTATTTGAAGTTTCTCTAACATACTTATTTTTATAACTTTCTACCATAGGGGTATGGCAAATACAAATTTACGATAATTTGAAGAATATTTCTTTTCAATAGCTCGTAAAGAAGTAGATTTCTTTTTTCAAAAAAAATTATAGTATATACTCTTTTTCGGTAAGTGACTTTCCTTCTTCTTTTTGTTTTTTGGTATTTAAAGCAAAATTCACCAAAAAAACAACAGCTAGGATATAGAAAATCCGTTCAGGAAAATAAGCCGCTTGTGCTTCGTAAAAGTACGCAGCCAAACCAAAACAATCAGAAAGTACAAAACACAGCACCATATACAGGTAAATTAAGGGTGTTTTTCCTTGAAAGCGTTCGTTGTACATAAACCCTGTAAAACCTAATAATATTAAGACTCCACCTTGTACAAAAAACAAGATAAACTGCAATTGGCTATCTAACCCGCTTTTAATAATATCGGATAAATAGTATACATTGAAAACATTCAAAGCGATCAATACAACTACTAAAAGGATTATTAAAGGCGTGGATTTTGAAATCTTCAACCTTTTTAAGGTTAGCAATAATATAGACGAGTAGGCGATAATAGTCAGTACAAAAGAAATGGTTTTAAACAAGCTGTTTTCATAATCCAAGATCATTGTGTCCCTTATTAAAAAGAAAAGCAGCGCAAAAAGAGCAAGTCTTTCCGAAAAAGCTTTATAATAAGCAAAAAATAGAAATAAGGACATTACAGATATCACCCTTAAAATTCTACTTTTATCTATTTCAAGATAGTGTATAACAAGGGTGTTGAGCACTAACAAGATAGCTGTTAATATACTCAGCTTCAAGTACTTGCTCGGCAAGTAATTGTTAATCATATTTTGGTCTTTAGCAGTTGAAATGCTTTTAATCTAACCAAACATACGAAAAAACCTTTAACAGGGTTTCAAGAAACGCTAAATAATTATAGCTCAACAATAATACCGATACCCAATTGCTGCTTCCATTGTGCAATAGGCCCTTGCTCGATTAGCTCTCCCTCTTCGTTTTCCGTTGACATTTTAATATCATTATCATATTTAAAATGAGACCCGATATTGGCCACTACGAAATGGTTTACCTGAAAATTGAATTCAACTTCCCAGTTTATATCAACATTCCCAAAATCATCAAGGTAATCGGTATATAAGGTTAGTTTATTTGAGAGGCTAATGTTTTCAAATATTTCGGCTTTGTATTCGTTGGTAATCAAAATACCCATTTGGCTTAGCAAGTGTTCACCTTCTTTAATAATTTCGCCTTCATCATTTAAAACAGCTGGCCTTACACCAAAAGCACCGCTATTGGCAAGTTCTTGATCTAGAACCAAAGTAGATTTTAAAGTTAACGGAGAGGCATAAATCGAGAAGTTTTCATCGTTAGCTCCATATTCAGTTCCTATTCCTAAAAAAAGGTACGCTGGAGAAAATATTGTGGAAATCTTGTTCGAAGTATCTGGATATTCATACCCGTTTGAAAATTGCGTAGAAAAGCCGAGCTTGGCAGTATAATAAAATTTGGTCGATGTATTTCCTCTATAACCGAAAGAACTGTTTATTTCAATAATATCCTCTGTTTTTTGCAGCCCCAATTCTTTTTGATGATTAAGCCCATATTTGGCTAGCAATTCGTTTTTCCAACGCGTATTTTTTGTTTTATAGGTTCTTTTTAAATCCACATTTATTAAGCCCGATACAGAGCTTACCCCCCCAGCGTTCCAGTTTACAAAAGCTACTTCGTTTACATTAATCCCTATTTTATTGTACGAGCCCCATAACGTAGGTTTTACATACCCATATACGCTTCGCTTCATGGTTTTTTTCTTCAAAGGGATTTTGGCAAAAACAGGACCTTGCAATTGTAAACTGTTAATAGAAGAAACAGGATATCGTTTAACGTTTGTTTGTAAAAATGGAGTTTTGAAAAATACAATGTCTTCCTGTTGTAAACTGTTTACAATAAAAATACTGTCTCTTTCAACGGTCTGTTGTGCAAAACCAACAAAAGGAAGCATCAACAATAAAACAAGTAAATATCTCATTATCAAAAACCAGTTTTAATATATCTAACTTTTAGCTTATGAATAGATAAAACTACCCTGTGGGCTGTTTATTGTTAACTTTTTTTCTTCTGAAGACTCTACTCTCCCAACAATCTGAGCCTCAATATTAAAAAATTTTGAAATTTCAATAATTTCTGAAGCTATTTCCTCTGGAACATATAATTCCATACGATGGCCCATATTAAAAACTTGGTACATCTCCTTCCAATCGGTTTTACTTTCCTCTTGAATAAGCTTAAATAAAGGGGGCACTTCAAACATATTATCTTTAATAATATGAAGTGAATCGATAAAATGAAGAATTTTGGTCTGCGCTCCTCCACTGCAATGCACCATCCCGTGAATATCTTTATTTGTAAACTTTGAAAGGATTTTTTTAATAACAGGAGCGTATGTTCGAGTTGGCGAAAGCACTAATTTACCAGCATCTAATGGACTTTCAGCGACGGCATCTGTTACTTTTTTAGATCCTGAATACACCAAATCTGCTGGTACAGAATGGTCATAACTTTCAGGGTATTTTGCAGCCAAATAATTGTCAAAAACATCATGTCGTGCCGAAGTTAAACCATTGCTCCCCATACCACCATTGTATTCTGTTTCGTAAGAGGCTTGCCCAAAAGATTCCAAGCCAACAATTACATCACCAGCCTTGATATTTGCATTATCAATAACGTCACTACGTTTCATACGAGCAGTTACGGTAGAATCTACGATAATAGTTCGTACCAAATCACCCACATCAGCTGTTTCACCACCAGTAGAATGAATGGAAACTCCAAATTCTGAAAGATCTGAAATCAAGCTTTCCGTACCATTAATAATAGCCGAAATTACTTCCCCCGGAATTACGTTTTTATTGCGTCCAATAGTTGAAGAAAGCATAATATTATCCGTTGCGCCTACGCAAAGCAAGTCGTCAACATTCATAATTAATGCATCTTGGGCGATTCCTTTCCATACTGAAAGGTCGCCTGTTTCTTTCCAATACATATACGCAAGAGACGATTTTGTTCCTGCACCATCGGCATGCATAACCAAACAATAGTCCTCATCTCCTGTAAGATAATCTGGAACAATTTTACAAAAGGCATTTGGAAACAGTCCTTTATCCACATTTTTAATGGCTTTGTGTACATCTTCTTTTGAAGCTGATACGCCACGCTTAGCATAACGTTTAGAAATTTCCTGACTCATAGCAATTGGTTTTCAACTGCAAAAATAGACAATAAAAAACGTCCCGGAAATTCAGGACGTTTTTTTAACTTAATTGGTTGGTTAATTGTTTTATTCCCAATTGGGCATAAAGGCTTCGGTAAAAATTTCGTTATTATCTATATCTGCACCAAATACCAAAGACACTATTTCAGGGTTGGCTCCATTGTTTTTCACTCTAGTAAATATAACACCTCCTTCGGTAGGTGAAAATTGACATTGTAGTTCGTTTTCACCAGAAATAACATCCGTATCTATTAAAGTTGATGTAGCCGCTGCAATATCATAAATAAACATTCTGGCTGCAAATTGCCGATACACTGGATTTTCATTGTTGGAAGTATCTTGTGAATATAAGATTAAATCGGCACTTGCCGTCATATCTATTCCACCCGCTGCACCCGCAACATTTTCAAGAACCACAGTTTCTTCGGCATCTGTCGATAACCTGTATGTAAAAATACGCACATTATACCCCTCATTGTTATTGGTTTTAAGCAACAACAAATCGGTATCGAAATCGGGTATTACTACTTCCGAAATTAAAGATCCATCTGCCGTTTGATAGATTAAAGTACGACCACTACCATCATTATTAATACGGTATAGCTTATCAAAATTTGGGTAATATAAAAAAGCACCGTCATTAGACCACGTGTAGGTTATTTCCTCTTGCCTAAAACCTGCTACGGGAACATTCGATGTAATTTGATTGACATCCGTGCCATCTAAATCCATGGTAAATAAATGAGCATCTCCACCTACTGTGCGTAAAAAGGCCAATTTTTGTAGTGTATTATTCTTTTTAGGTCTAAAACTATTGGTGTTTTCATTCGTCAATTTAAACAGGTTTTGATCTACCGTATCTGTAATGGTATCATTATCGGCATTTCCCGAATAAATAACATTGTTGTTATTCTCTTTTTTTACAAAAAAGTAAGGGTTATTAGGTGTCGTTAATGTTCTAAACTCGCTAATCGCAGATTCTACTGGATCATTATCTTCACTGTCTCTTATACACATCTGACGCTGCCGACGACTCCT
>CAJXPE010000131.1 GCA_913057965.1 uncultured Marixanthomonas sp.
CAGCGTCAGATGTGTATAAGAGACAGTTTTAGACGTACCTAAAAACGATTTAATCAATATAATTAAGACTCCTAAGCTTTTGGCTAAAGCAAAATACAAAATTATTTTTTGGGAGCTGCTTTTTACCTATAAAAAACACGAAGAATTTAAAATTGAATTTCAAAAATTAATTAAAAAAATTTCTGAAAAACACCCTAAAAAAGATGTGCTTGAAGTTCTAAATTTTGGGATTGCATTAACTGAAAAAAGATTTTTTAAAAGTTAAAACTCCTCCCCTATTTTAGATCTCAAATTGAACTCTTTTTGTGTGAAAAAAATTCCTTGTCAATTTAAAAAGACAATTAATTTATACCTTTAAAAGTCAGTTATTATTTTATGAACACAAAAAAACAAAAGCCATCCATGTTTGTCCGTTTTGTAAACGGGCTTAATCATTTTATACGGTCATTTAAAAACTTCTTTAAATCTTCTTTTTTAAGTTTAATCGTGATTGTCATCATATTGTTATTACTCACAAAGATGGATCAAGCATTTACCATGTTGGTAGATATGATGGAATCGAGTAAGTTTTCTTTGTTGCTTTGTTTTTTTATAATTAATGCGTTGGCACTGGTATTATCCCACTACCCCATCTATACATATTATGCAGCCGATTTAAACGATTCAAGAGATTACACCAATTGGCATGAAACCAACCCGATTCGGTTTTGGCCTTTTAAAAGGTTTCCTATTTTCATTTTTACTACCAACCCGGAATCCAACTACAAACCAGATAATTGGGCTAATTACCTTCGTTACTTAATTGGCATTTTAATTCATGGGGTGTGGATTCATTTTATAATCAGCAGTTTTACGCCCAATCTTATTTTTGATGGTTTCCCAATAGCGACACTTAAAATAGTTCTATACTCACTGCTCATTGTTCCATTGGTAGTTTACATCGTTTACAAAGAAAAGTTCAGTGCTCTTACAAATAAGCTCAATGAAAAAGACCAAAATATTTCAGAAAAAGAACACCAAAAATATCTCGCTAAAATCAATAAGCTATATCGAAAATTAGGGGTTTGGTACATTGTACTAGCCTTTATGTGTCTATTGCTATTGTTATTGACTTTGACCGTAGGGAATTTTAGCCCGGGAGGCTTTGTTCTACTTCTTATAACCAGTTATGCCCTCATATTCAATTATGTTTTTTTTAGGTTATTGCGCACCAAATTAAGCCCAATTTATAAAGCTATGGACACTAAAAAAACTCTAGCTCCTTTTAAGTTAATAATTGGTAAAATATGTTTCTTAGAACGTTCTGAAAATTACCTTCTTTTATATAATCTCAATTTTTTGATAGCTGTTGTTATTATAATTGCTTCTACCATTGCTAGTATAAAAGGGTGGAATTTACTCAATGGCATTCCCATTTTACTGGCTTTTTTCTACTTCTATTACTTTATTATAGCAAGTTTGGGCAAGTACTTTTTTGTGACCAAGAAACTCAACCTCTTCGGAACACGAATTTACAAGACGATTTTCATTTTTTTAGGAGTTTTTATTGTCTTATTTATCATCACTTTTTTTGCTCCCATAGAAGTAAAAACTCACGAGCTGGATCGTGTAAAAAATTCAAAATCTGAAATTACCGAAACTACTTTTATTGATAGTTTACGGGCAAAAAACGATAACACCCTGTTTTTTATCGCCTCGCACGGAGGCGGCCTTAAAGCAAATATTTGGACACTCAATGTGGTCAATACGCTTCAAAAAAATACCGTCGGAAAACTGCTAGATCAAACCATTGCACTTTCGGGAGCTTCTGGAGGATCATTGGGTTTAGCCTTATATACGGGGTTGTATAAAGAAAACGGACTTGATTTTGAAGAAATTCAAAAGAAAATCGACCATTTAGCCGCGCAAAATTACACTTCGCTCGATCTTACACTTACTTTTGGACTCGATTCATATCGAAAATTTTGGCCTTTTAGCCAGCAAATTGGTATTCGAGACAGACCGTATTACGCCATGCGAAAATATCAAAATGAGATTCAAGATGTAAACAACAACAAACTTTCAAAAATATCATTTCGAGATTATTGGAAAGAAGCATTCAATAAAAAAGGTTATTTTCCTTCACTGATAATGAATACAGCCGGAACACAAGGCAGTCGAGGCATCCTGTGGTCTGTTAAGCAGAATAATTTTGAAGAAATTTTTCCTTTTGCAGTAAACTTAGCAGATCTTACCAATAATGAAACCATCCCGTATTTTCAAGCTGTATCAACCACCAACAGATTTCCTGTTTTCAGCCCCGCGGCTAAAATTCCTGGGTATGGACACTTTATCGATGCCGGTGCCATTGATAACAGCGGACTGTTAGGTTGTTTAGATATTCACAACTACTTTGCGCGCGACAAAAAAGTGCTGGACGATAAACAAATTGCATATATCGAAATTATTAACAGCAAAAGCTTATATGTAGATCATTTGATTAAGAAATTCAGAAAAAAATATTCCATTGAACACATCGCTATTAATGAAAATGAAACAGACAATATTGTTGCCGATCTGGAGACTGGTCTTAACCTAGATAAAATCCCTGGTTATTTAAGCGATTATGTAACAAGCCTAGAAAAAACAAGTGATGGCGACATTAGATACTTTAAGATTATGATGCCGCATAAAGTTACTTTTAATGATATTGAAAGTCATTTTAAAGGAACCATTCTTTCTGAAAAAATTGAAGAACAATTTAAATCATTCTTGAATAAAGAAAACAACCTCATCCTTTCCCTTACTGAGAAGCCCAATAAATCTTTTTTTGAACCATGGGAATATTACGAGCCAACCTTGTCCCGTCATTTAAGCAAAAGCAGCATCAATTATGTAAAAGCAATACTAAAACACCCATTGCTTACCGAACAGTTTAAAGAAATTGAAAGTATAATCAACACCAAAAAAGTAGAAGAAAACAAAGCGCCGCAATTGTCGTTATAAAGATTCTATTAATTTAAAACGAACACTTTCCCCAGCTCGTTTTTGAGCTAATTTACAAATTGCTTGTTCACTTAATTGCAGTATCCGTGCGTAACCGCCGGTGGTCTGGGCATCGCGCATTAGCACCACACATTTGCCTGAAGGCGTCAATTGCACCGTTCCTGGTTGTACAGGAGCTGTTATTATTTCTTTTGCTGAAAGATCTTCTAAACCTTCCACTACATACGCCATCCTGTTGCTTTGCGATGCTACTTTTAACGAAGTATTCATTATTTTTTTCTGAAACTTCTTCGGAAGCAAATCAAATTCAGGCCCTGAATATACTGCTATAGCTTCATCGTTGAAATGATGTTCATCAATTGAAAAAGATGCATGCCTGATTATTTTTTCAGAAGAAGCAGTTGAAAATTTCAAAATATCACCTTTTTCCAGTCGTTTCTTTTTTGTGATGTTATTATAAAAACTTCGGCTTCCTAATACCATTTCGGCTTCAAAACCACCTAAAACTGCCAGATAACCATAGTTTCCATAATCTGGATGATCAATTTTCAACACATCGTTTTCAGAAATCTCAGTGGCTTTGTCCAATTCTATGGGCACATCATTAATTCTAGCGTGAAAACCAGCGCCACAGATAGCTATACTTGTTGGGGCTTTAAATTGAAGCCTGGGTCCCATCATCGTAAATTCCATAACGGATGCCTGCGTTGAATTGTCCAACAATTTATTGGCCATCGCCGCTGAAATAGCATCCATAGCACCGCTTACGGGCACTCCTAAGCTACGATAACCTGTTCTTCCTTTGTCCTGTATGGTTGTAAAAAGACCCGATTTTAATACTTCAACCATTTTTTTCCTCCTCTCTTAACTTATAAATATCTACATTCACTTCCACTTCAATTTTACGGTATTCATCTTTTGAAATTGGGATGAACTTTATGAAATCCCCAGCTTTTAACAAAGCGGGCGGATTTTTCGCTATTGAGAAATAGTTTAACGGACTTTTACCAATAATATTCCAACCTCCAGGAGAAGAAGTGGTGTAAACCCCTGTTTGCGCTCCGCCTATAGCAACCGAACCAGCTTCAATCACTTCTCTTGGTGTTTTTTTTCGTGGTGTTTGTAGGCGTTTGTCTAAGCCACCCAAGTATGGAAAACCGGGTAGAAATCCCAAGAAATAAACTTTATAAGTAGGTTTGGTGTGAAGTTCTATTACTTTAGGAATAGTTAAATTATTTGTTTTAGCGACGTCTTCAATATCCAATGCAAATTTTGGATCGTAACAAACCGGAATATGTAATACCCGAGAAATTGCAGGTTCTGCTTTGGGTATCTTTTCCAATTTTTGTGATAATCGATCGATAAAATCGTCCTGTTTTGCTTCTTTTTTTAAAAATACTGCCAAGGAACTATATGCAGGGACTGTTTCAAGTACTTCTTTAGTATACGTTTTCAAAACAAGCTGCTTAACCTGTAAGACAGCCGTAAGCGTTTTATTGTCAACGGAAGGATTCCATTCAATTAATACGGCCTGTTTGCCAAACGGTTTTATAGTTGGTTGTTTCATCGGTCTAAAGTTAACCCATTAATCACCATCTGTTTCTGGATATAGTGTAAAATTTCAACCGAATGTTGGTTATCACCGTGAATGCAATAGGTTGAAGCGGTTATTGGTTTGTTACTTTCGTTGGCCGTACTAACCTTTTTTTCAGAAATCATTTTAAAAAGTTGTTTCCAAGCGGCTTCAGGATTATCTATTAGCGCTCCTGCTTCACTTCGGGAAACCAAAGAGAGATCTTCATTATAACGTCTGTCTATAAATGCCTCAAACTCTAATGGCAATAAATTTTCAGCTTTGCGATGTAAAACGGAATTGTGTTGTACATATAATTTAGGACGTACTTTTGTTTGCAAAATGGCTTCTACTACAGCATCGGCTGTCGGGGCGTCTTTCGCAGCATAATTGTATAAAGCTCCATGTAATTTTACATGATTAATAGTAGCTCCTTCGGTTTCACATAATGCAAAAAAACGTATCAATTGACTAAAAACGGTTTCGGTCAGCTCGTTTTTTGTCATCGTGATGATTTTCCTCCCAAAGTTTTCTTTATCAGGAAACGAGGGATGCGCTCCAATTTTAACGTTGTTTTCTTTAGCCAGCCGAATGGCAGTCCGCATTGTTTTTTCTGTTCCAAAATGACCACCACTGGCTATACTGCACGAAGAAATTAACGGCATAATTGCTTCGTCAAAGCCGCTTCCCTCGCCTAAATCTGCATTAATGTCTATGTGTTTGGTTTCTTGTTTCATATTGAGGTTTATGGGGCTTCGATACACTTCGACGCTGCTCAGCACATCGCGATTTTATGGATTAAAAACTTTGCCGTTTCATTGTAACTTTCTTTATAAAATCACTCAGCCGCCGTAATTCGTTATTAAGTTAAAAAACAACAATCAATTAATTGGTTTTAATTCGATATTTATTTACCAGTAGCTTCGATACATTCCGAATACATTCAGAACACTCAGCCACCTTTTGTAATTAAATTATCACTTTATTTAAACATCAAAAAACACTTTTGAGAGGCTTCGAAGACCTAAAATAAGAGCAATGAATACGATGAAAATTCCTATGATATTTTGAGCTTTATTGTTTTTATAAGTTCCTAAAAGAGATTCTTTATTAACCACCCAAACTAAAAATCCAGCAATTACGGGTAGTAAAATACCGTTAGCTACTTGCGCAAAATGAATGACTTCAATAGGTCTAAGTCCTATTGAAGAAAACACAACGCCCGTTACTAAAACAAGCATCCACACGGTTCGAAATTTTTTGGATTTTAAACTGAGCTCCCAATCAAAACAACCTCTGGCTACATACGCAGCTGCTAAGGGCGCTGTAATTGCTGATGAAATACCTGCGGCAAATAGCCCAATGCTCAAAAAGTACTTTGCAAAGCTACCAAATAGTGGCTCTAGGCTTTTTGCCAAATCGGCTGCATTGCTAATTTCTGAACTTTTAATAGAAGCCGCACAAACAATAATCGCTATAGAAACCAACCCACCGAGAATAATAGACAAATATAAATCTGTTCTAGCTGCCTGTAACTCCTCTTTGCCATTCCATTTTTCTTTTACCAATGAAGCATGTAAAAATAGATTATAAGGCACCACTGTCGTCCCTACCAATGCAATAATAGCTAACACCCCTTCTTTAGGGATTGAAGGCATAAACATACCTTTTAAGACTTCTACCCAGTTGGGGTTCGTTACAAAAGCGGTTACTAAAAAGGAAACACTCATTAATATGACCAATACGACAAGGCTTCGTTCTATTATTTTATAATTTCCTATAAAAAGCAATGTAAATGCGATTCCTCCTATCAACAGGGTTAAGTAATTAAGTTCTAGACTACCTAATAAGACAGTAGATTCCGTAAAAATGGTTTCTAAACCCAACATCCCACCGCTAATGTTACCGGCTTCGTACGCAGCATTTCCTATTATTATTGCTGAAAGAATAAGAAGTATAGCAATAATTCGTATTGATTTTGAAGAAATTTCGCTCCGCACCGCTTCCGCTAATCCTTTTCCATACACCAACCCCAACCGAATGGCCATCTCTTGCAATACAATAGTGGCAATGATTGACAGAACCATTGCCCATAACAATGTGAAGCCAAATTCTACGCCAGTTAAAACACAGACGGTAACCGTGCCTGGCCCTATAAAGGCTGCTGCTATTAATGCGCCCGGACCAATATTTTTAAATATGTTTTTCACTTGTGTTTTTAGTTTTGTTGCAGTGCGTAAATAGCGAAACTCGCCAACCAATGACCCCCTTCATACGTATCGCCTACCAAATTAGGATATGAATACGAAATATGCTGGTTTGCCACATTTTTAAGGTACTCATATTCTGGATATTGATTTGCCAACCCATAAAAGACCCAAGCTCGGCTAAAATTTAAACCATCGAGATGAACCAACTTCCCATCACTTCTATCCCCTACTTTACCAGGTTCAAGTTGATAGTTTTTATCTTCTAAAGCTGGTAAAAAAGAATCAAGCCAGGCTGTAAATTCCTCTTTTGCAAGTACACGCCGCATAATATCCACTTCTTCTAAACAAGGAGATAGAAAATCATACCCGCTAGGCTCCCACGTCATAGGGCAATCTTTATCGTTTAAGTAAAACTCTTTAGCCCGTTGTTCAATTAAACTTTTTAATTCTGTATTGTTTACTGTGTTTGCATAATCCCAAGCAAATGTCAATCCAAATGCTGTGTTTGTATGTTCTCCTACACGAATAGGGTACACCAATTTCGGTAGAAATTCTTCGTATTTTGAAACAATTTCGTCTGCTAACGGCTGTAGGTTTTCGGCTAATTGTTTTGCCATTGGGTCGTCCCACGTATGCAATGCTTCTGAAAGTTTCAGCAACCAAGCCCAGCCATAAGTTCGCTCATAGCTCTTGTTGATGTCTTTTTGAAAATATTCTAGTTCTTTTGCAACGTTTTTGGAAGTAATATTTTTCTGAAGAATCTCCTTTACCTCCTCAGCTTTGTCCATATCGGGAAACTGTTTTACTAAACTTACCATGGACCAATAGCCGTGAACCGAACTATGCCAGTCAAAACACCCATAAAATATCGGGTGTAGCGCTTCTGGTGATTGCAAGTCCGCATCACTGCCAATAGTCTGCCCTAATTTATTGGGATATTCATTTTCCACACAATGCAACGGAAGTTTAATTAATTGGTTAGCTTCAGCAACGGTAAAGTAAGGTGTATCGTATTGTTGCATTTCAGCTTTAGCTTCTGTCTTATTTTCAGGTTCCATCTTAGTTTCAGGTTTTTCTTTTTCTTCGGAAGAATTACAACTTATTATAATGAAAAGCAAAAAGAATGAACAAAGGATATTTTTCATAGCGGCTTATTTTCAGAATCTATTTGGATTAAAATCTTAAAGATCTGTCTCTTATACACATCTCCGAGCCCACGAGACCTCTCTACATCTCG
>CAJXPE010000132.1 GCA_913057965.1 uncultured Marixanthomonas sp.
ACGAGATGTAGAGAGGTCTCGTGGGCTCGGAGATGTGTATAAGAGACAGTTACCAGTGTTTTTGGAACGGTCTGCTAGCCACAAAAGTACAGCGGTTACAATAAGCATAGCGCCTACAAAAGCGATGCTTCCGCCGAAAAAGGATTCTAATTGTTCTTCAAATAACAACCCGATAACAACTGCGGGCAACATGGAAACGCCAATTTTCACAATAAACTGGGTTTCTTCATTCCATCGAAATTTCAGCAAAGCGGTTATAATTTCAATAATATCTTTTCTGAAGACTACGATGGTACTTAATGCAGTTGCAAAGTGTAGCACGACGGTAAATAAAAGGCTTTCTTCGGCTACCATGGTATCGCCAAGAATGGCTTTTCCTAATTCAAGGTGACCACTAGAAGAAACGGGTAAAAACTCGGTAAACCCTTGGATAATACCCAAGAGAATGGCATCCCAACTATTCATGGATTATTTTTTCTTGTGAGGATTCAGTAAAATAGCGTACACCTCAATACCAAAACCAATAAGGATTAAAGCAGGTGCCAATCGAATGCGGCGCCAACTGTAAATTTCAGGATTAAAAACATTAGGATCGTCACTACCACCCCCAGACATTAAAATAAAACCTAGGGCGATAAACGCAACACCAATTAGCATAAACTGGTAGTTTTTACGCTCGAATATAAAGTATCGTTTTTGGGCTTCTTCTTTTCTTTTCTGTTCTCCCATACTAATAATTGTTTCCTGATTTCGGGTGCAAAGGTACGGTTTAATAATATAATTCGTCTGTGCGTAAGTTTAAGAATCGCTGTGTCGCAAAAAAAGTGCTCAGCCAACTTATAAACACGCCTACGAAAAAGACACCTGCAAATAACCCGACTAATAATAATTTGTCTTCCAGTAATTGTAATTCAGGGAAGCTTCTGTTGAGGTAATACAATACGAAACCCATTCCTATTAGCGCCAATACTGCGCCAATCATACCTAATCGAACACTTTTCCAGATAAAAGGGCGTCTAATAAACCGTTTGGTAGCTCCCACCATTTGCATGGTTTTAATGGTAAAACGTTTCGCATACACAGAAAGCCTGATGGAACTATTAATAAGCAATACGGCTATAAAAAGAAAGATTCCGCTAATCACTAATACCCAAAAACTGATTTTTTTCACATTGTCATTCAACAAAGCGATAAGCGGTTTATCGTACACAACTTCATCGATAAAATCTTTGGTCATCAGCTCGTCGGTAATTTCTTCTAATTGTGAAGGCGAAACATAATCGGCCAATAAATAGACATCAATGCTGTTTTGTAGCGGATTGTACCCTAAAAAGTCCATAAAATTTTCACCAATGGTGGCGCTGTGCGCTTCGGCGGCTTGTTCTTTACTAATGTATTCTGCCGTTTTGGTATATTCGGCTAATGCTAAACTTTGCTTTAATTGCGTGATTTCAACTTCTTTGGCGGTGTCTTTCAAATAAACGGTTAAGGCGATTTGTTCTTTAAAATGATCGGCCACCTTTTTGGTGTTGAGTACCAACAAGCCTAACAATCCCAATAAAAATAAGACAAGCGAAATACTAATTACTACCGAAAAGTAAGAAGAAATCAACCTGCGTTTTTGATATTTTTCAAAAGATGATGCCATAAATATGCTGAATTAATGTTGTAAAAATACAAGGAATTTTAAAGCTACGAGTAACTAACGTTTAAACTTTTGTCTTTCGTACAATAGCCGTAAATTTGCTCCCTATTTTCAAACGGTAGCGATGAGCAAATACGACTTTATTAAAATTGAAGAAAAATGGCAGGAATATTGGGCCAAGAACCAAACCTTCCAGGCTAAAAATAATAGCGAAAAACCCAAATATTACGTGCTGGATATGTTTCCGTATCCTTCCGGTGCCGGACTGCACGTTGGGCACCCGCTTGGGTATATAGCGAGTGATATTTATGCGCGTTACAAAAGGCATAAAGGGTTTAACGTATTGCATCCGCAAGGGTACGATAGTTTTGGGTTGCCTGCAGAACAATACGCGATTCAAACGGGGCAACATCCTAAAAAGACTACCAAAGAAAATATAGCGCGTTACCGGGAACAATTGGATAAAATTGGCTTTTCGTTTGATTGGAGCCGTCAAGTTCGGACTTCAGATCCTGAATATTACAAATGGACGCAGTGGATTTTTATGCAGCTTTTTGAAAGCTGGTACGATTATGAAGCGGATAAAGCGAAGCCGATTTCAGAATTAGAAGAAATCTTCACTTCCGAAGGAAATACAAAGGTAAATGCAGCTTGCGATAGCGATGTAGAATCTTTCTCTGCGGAAGCATGGAACAAATTCCCTTCTGAAAAAAAACAAGAAATACTATTACAATATAGATTAACCTATTTAGCCGAAACCGAAGTAAACTGGTGTCCGCAATTAGGAACGGTGTTAGCCAACGATGAAATTGTAAACGGCGTTTCCGAACGTGGTGGCTATCCGGTGGTTCGTAAAAAAATGAAACAATGGAGTATGCGCATTACTGCGTATGCACAACGTTTACTGGATGGTTTGGACGACATCGATTGGCCACAGCCGTTAAAAGATTCACAAACCAATTGGATTGGTAGAAGTGAAGGATCTAGTGTGACCTTTGATGTAAAAGATCATGACGAAACTATCGAGGTCTTCACCACCCGTCCAGATACTATCTTCGGAGTTAGTTTTATGACGCTGGCGCCAGAGCACGATTTGGTGTCAAAAATAACCACCGATGCTCAAAAAGCTGAAGTAGAAGCCTATATTGAAGCGACCGCAAAACGTAGCGAACGCGAACGAATGGCTGATGTAAAAACCATTTCAGGAGTGTTTACGGGTGCATATGCCGAACATCCTTTTAGCGGAGAATCGATTCCTATTTGGATTGGCGACTATGTATTGGCAGGCTACGGAACTGGTGCTGTGATGAGCGTTCCGTGTGGCGATCAACGAGATTACGATTTTGCACGTCATTTTGATATCCCAATTCCGAATATATTTGAAGGCGTTGATATTTCCGAAGGCGCTTTTGCTGACAAGGACAAAACGGTAATCACCAATAGTGATTTCTTAAACGGATTACAATACAAAGCAGCTACGAACAAAGTAATTGAAGCGTTGGAACAAAAAGACGCCGGAAAAGGGAAAATAAATTACCGATTGCGCGATGCGGTTTTTAGCCGTCAGCGCTATTGGGGTGAGCCGTTCCCGGTGTATTACAAAAACGGATTGCCACAATTAATAGATGAAAAACATTTGCCGCTAACCTTGCCTGAAGTTTCGGCTTATTTACCTACCGAAGACGGCGAGCCGCCATTGGGACGTGCCGATGTTTGGGCGTGGGATACAAATCAGTGCGCAGTAGTCAGTAATCAGTTGGTAGATAATGAGACGGTGTTTCCATTGGAATTAAACACCATGCCAGGTTGGGCAGGAAGTAGTTGTTATATGTTCCGATATATGGACCCGAATAATGACGATGCTTTAGCCAGCAAAGAGGCAATGGACTATTGGCAAAACGTCGATTTATATGTCGGCGGAAGCGAACACTCCACCGGACATTTATTGTACAGCCGTTTTTGGGTGAAGTTTTTATACGATCTTAATGTGTTGCCGGTTGAAGAACCGTTTAAAAAACTCATCAACCAAGGGATGATTTTGGGGGAGAGTGCTTTTGTTTATAGAGTCGATTATTCTTTTAATGCTTATGACAAGCAACTTCCAAGCGCTATTCCTTCATCAGAAAGTTCAGAACTTCCAATTTTTTATTGCTCTTTGCAATTAGCTGAAAATTATAAGAAAGAACAGGATGAATCAATATTGTGGAAAGCATTAGAAAACGACTCAAGAATAAAAGATTTTGCTAATTCAATTTTTAATAAGGAAGAAGGAGGGTTGTTTTCAATTTTATTACGTCCAATTCATGCAGATGTATCTATGGTAAACACTTCAAACGAATTAGATATCGAAGCTTTTAAAAATTGGCGACCAGAATTTAAAGATGCTGAGTTTATTACCGAAGAAGACGGAACCTTTAAAGTCTCTCGCGAGGTCGAAAAAATGTCCAAGTCCAAATACAACGTGGTCAATCCCGATGATATTTGTGAAGATTATGGTGCTGATACGCTGCGTATGTACGAAATGTTCTTAGGTCCGTTAGAGCAAACAAAACCTTGGAACATGGCTGGAATTACGGGTGTACATAATTTCCTTAAAAAATTATGGAAATTATACCACACCGGAGCCGAAGGTAGTTATACTGTTACAGATGATTCAGCTTCTAAAGACAGCTTAAAAACCCTACATAAAACCATCAAAAAAGTAGAAGAAGATATTGAGAACTTCAGTTTTAATACATCGGTTTCTACGTTTATGATTGCCGTAAATGAGTTGACGGCTCAGAAATGCACCAGTCGGGAAGTGTTGGAGCCATTAACGGTGTTGATTTCTCCGTATGCGCCGCATATTTCAGAAGAACTGTGGAGTTTGTTAGGGCATTCAGAAAGTATTGCTACCGCACCGTTTCCGAAGTTTGAAGAAAAGCACTTGGTAGAAAGCAGTAAAGAATATCCAATCTCGTTTAATGGAAAAATGCGTTTTACGTTAGAATTGCCATTGGATATGAGTAAAGACGAAATTGAATCTGCCGTAATGGCACACGAGAAAACCGCGCATTATTTGGAGGGCCGTACGCCTAAAAAGGTGATTGTAGTACCCGGTAAAATTGTAAATATTGTTGGGTGATAGATTTGCACAGTATTTGCTATATTTAGTTTAGATTTTAGGTTTAACAATTAAAAAAGATACCCGTTTTCACGGGTAATGAATATGATAGGATATTATATATTAGCAGGGATCATCTTTTTGGTGAGTATGTACGTAAGTAACAAGCTGAAAAGTAAGTTTAAAAAATACTCTAAAGTACACCTGCAAAACGGAATGAGCGGTAAGGAAATTGCCGAAAAAATGTTAGCAGATAATGGAATTACCGATGTTCAGGTAATTTCAACACCGGGACAACTAACAGACCACTACCATCCTGGAAAAAAGACGGTAAATTTAAGTGAGTCTGTGTATATGCAACGTAATGCAGCGGCAGCGGCAGTAGCGGCACACGAATGTGGTCACGCTATTCAGCACGCACGAGCATACAGTTGGTTAAAATTTAGATCTGCTATCGTTCCAGTGGTAAGTGTCGCCAGTAAACTATCCAACTTTGTGATTATGGCCGGATTGGTATTGTCGTTCGCGACCTCAATGACAGGTCTAGGAAACACACTTTTCCTTGTCGGAATCATTTTATTCGCAGCAACAACCGTATTTGCATTTATCACTTTACCCGTAGAATTTGATGCGAGTAAACGTGCGTTAGCTTGGTTAGAAAATGAAAATATGCTTACGCAACAAGAACACGACAGGGCGGAAGACGCGTTAAAATGGGCCGCTAGAACATACGTGGTAGCCGCATTAGGATCATTAGCGACGTTGTTATACTTTATAAGTATGTTTTTAGGCGGAAGAGATTAATTTCTGAAAGAAACAAATATTAAAAAAGCCCGATTCAAAATGAATCGGGCTTTTTAGTTTAATAACCTTGAACGTTATCAGGATTGTATCCTAGGTATTTGGTGAAGTTTTCTTTAAAGGTAATTCCGTGGTTTTTTAGTTCTTCCAGAATAGGTTCGTACACCTCTTTTTTAATTGGGCGTTGCACGCCAGGCGTGGTAATTTCCTTATTCAGAATTTTTATGGCAGCCATCGCTACTGGAAGTCCGACGGTTTTAGCCATTGCTGTATGCGTTTGGTCTTCACCAGTCAACACCATATGGCTGTCTATCTGTTTCTTTTCGCCGTTTAGCTCGTATCCAAATTTATGGTACATAATAATCATGTCCTTATCTTCTGGTTGGAGCGTCCATTTATCTTCTAATATTTTCTGAAGTGCCTTCGCCGGAGTTGCATCTTTAATCCCGATTTTTTTATCAGGGTTGAAAATATCAAGCTCTTCCAGTTTTCCCCACATTAAATCGTCTTGATCTATTTTAAGACTGTGGCGCATTTTTAATTCTACAGAATCGGTTGGAGAATAGGGTAAAAATAAGTTTACAAAGTCACGGTACGATAAGTTTTCTGAATCTGGAATGGTATATCCATCGTCGGTCATTCCTAATTGCACAAACATATTCCACGCTTTACTGAATCCAACTCGACGGATGGTTCCTCTATATAAAGTAAGTACATCTTCCAAGCCGTAAACCCCTCTGTATTTAAGAGAGTTTCGGTTGGCGAGTCCTTCAAAACGACCGTGGCCTTCAATGTTTAAAAACTCGGTTCTTCTGAATAAACGGTGATATGGGATGTATTTGTACGTGCCTTCTTGTATAAATTCGGCAGCACCACCTTGACCAGCAACCACTACATTTCTAGGGTTCCAAGTAAACTTATAGTGCCAAAGATTGTCATCACTTTCTGGAGCAACTAATCCACCTGTGAAGGATTCAAACAACAGCATTTTTCCACCGTTATCGCGAATACGATCGATCACTTGCATCGCACTCATATGGTCAATACCGGGATCGAGGCCAATTTCGTTCATAAACACCAATCCTTTTGAAGTTACTTTGGCATTTAGCGACTGCATTTCATCGCTTACATAGGATGCTGTTACCATATGTTTTCCAAATTCTAGGCAATCTTTTGCCACTTCAATATGAAAACGGGCGGGCAGCATGGAAATGACCAAATCAGCTGCTTGAACAGCTTCTCTTCGTTCGGGTTCGTTGAAAATATCAAGCATAATAGCACGTGCATTGGGATGATCTCCCGCTAATTTTTGTGCATTCTGAATGGAAAGATCGCCTATAGTGAGGGAAAGTTCTTCAGTTTTGCTTTTATCTAATAAATATTGAATTAAACTCGTTGCAGATCGGCCAGCGCCGATTATTAAAATGTTTCGCATCGGAAGGTTTTTTCGTAATTTTGAAATTGATTTTTCAGATTGACGAATTTACTAAAATCTACTTGGACAAATGCGAGATTACAATAAAAATATAGTGATTACAGCTTCCATTTTGGCAGCAATTACCATTGCCATTGGAGCGTTTGGAGCTCACGGTTTAAAACAATTGGTTGATGCCGAAGCGATTGCTACTTTTGAAACAGGCGTGCGCTATCAAATGTATCATTGTTTGGCACTTTTGGTAGTTGGTTTTGCGGCACCAATCTCTTCAGCTACTAAAAAATGGGTGTTTCGTCTTTTTCTCTTCGGAATTATTTTCTTTTCGGGCTCTATTTATTTGTTGGCTTTAAAAGAAGTATTGCCTTTTTCGGTTTCTTTTTTAGGTCCTATTACTCCAATTGGGGGGTTGCTTTTTATCATGGGGTGGCTACGGCTGGCACGAGGGCTTTATTCGTTAAAGTAATTACAATTCCTTAGTTAATTTCTCGTTATCTATTTCAGAATTCATATTTTTGTAACCCACAACAATTAAAATAAGTGATGGTCGATAAAAACCAAACTATACGAAAAATCTCATTAGATAATTATGGGATTAAAAACGCAACAGTTAATTATCAACTCTCTTCAGAAGAACTTCACAACGAAACAATACAAAAAGATCAAGGTAAAGAAGCGTCTAGCGGTGCTCTTGCAGTGAACACCGGTGAGTTTACAGGTCGTTCGCCTAAGGATCGTTTTATTGTTAAGGATGAGGTTACCGAAGATAAAGTATGGTGGGGAAATATAAATATCCCCTTTGATGCTTCAAAATTTGATGCACTTTACGAAAAAGTAACAGATTATCTTTCGGAAAAAGAGGTGTATGTAAGAGATAGTTATGCTTGTGCGCATGACGATTACCGCTTGAATATTCGTGTTATAAACGAATATCCTTGGTCTAATTTGTTTGCACACAATATGCTGTCTCTTATACACATCTCCGAGCCCACGAGACCTCTCTACATCTCGTA
>CAJXPE010000133.1 GCA_913057965.1 uncultured Marixanthomonas sp.
CAGCGTCAGATGTGTATAAGAGACAGGTGCTTCCACTGATTTTTCAAAATCTAACATTTTTGTAGCATCTCTGTTTTCTTTGGATGCTGTTACCATAGAAGAAAGCCAATACTTATTTTGTTTCATATTTTCTTTATGCTCTAGCAAAAAGGATTCTTTCACCTTAGCCAAGTCTTTATCGGTAGGTCCCTCTTTTTTTAATTTTTCAACTTCAGCTAAAGAAGCTTCTACCAATTTGTCCACATTTTCAGGTCCGCAAGGGAACGAAATACTAAATGAAGCTTCACCATAGGGTATTTTACTGAAACTTCCACGAGCACCAGCTCCATAAACGCCACCTTCTTCCTCACGTAGTTTTTCAATAAGCTTAATGGTAAGAACTTCTCCTAACGCTTTCATTTGAAGCTCTTTTTTAGCCGAATAGGTAACGTCGTCTTCAATCCAAGAAATAGTAACCAAACTTTTTGGATCCGTTCCTTTATTGATCACTTTTTTTCTGAAACTATCATCTTCACGGAAACTATCCACTTTAAACGATTCGTCAGATTTAGTTGCTGGTAACGAAGCAATGTATTTTTTTGAAAGTTCTTTCAATTTTGCTTCATCTACATTTCCTACAAAGTAAAAATGGAAATCACCCGCATCAGCAAAGCGTTCTTGGTACTTCTTGTAAGCAAGATCATAATCAGCTTTATCTAAAGCCTCTGGTGTAGGGAAACCGGTATATCGGTCGTTTCCTTTATTTTTAAATTCTCCTAATTGATCTGAAAAATAAAACTGTGGATTGGACATTAAGTTCCCTAAAAACCCTTTTTGTTTTGAAATGAACGACTGATACGCTTCCGTATCTTTATTCAAGTCTGTAAAATACAGGTAGATCATTTCAAATAAGGTTTCCATATCTTTTGGTGCAGCTTGTCCGCTCAATCCTTCGGTAAGGTTCCTAATATATGGACTTACAGATGCAATTTTCCCACTCATCATTTTAGATAAATCGGTTTTTGACAGACCTCCAATTCCAGCTTCAGCTAATCCTTGATTTGCAAATGCTGTTGCAAGGTAGTCTTCATCTGAGTATAAACTTGTTCCTCCAAAGCTGAATGCTTCGAACAATACTTCGTCGTTTTTAAAATCTGTAGGTTTTACAGTTACCATTGCTCCATTGCTTAGTGTAAAAGTAGTGGTGCCCAAAGTTTCATTTTCTTCAGTTTTAACGATAGAACCTGCTGGTTTTAAGTTTTCAACTAGATTTTGGCGTACTTCAGCATCTTTGTATGGTGCAACTTTTGAATTTTCAACTTCTTCTAACAAAGCCAATACTTCAGCTTCAGTAGGCTGCTTTAAACCTTCTTTTTCAGGTCCTGTTAAAATAATTACCCGGTTGTCCTCATGGATAAATTGATTTATCAGTTCATTTACTTCAGCAAGAGTGATAGTTGGTAGTAATTCTTTACCTGTTTTATATTCCCATTCAATTCCAGGGATGGGTTCGTTTTCAAGGAAATTATTTACAAATTCATTGACCATTCTTCCGCTTTCTTGCTTGTCACGGTCATTGTATTGCTTTTCCATTTGCGCTAAAAACGTTTTTTTAGCACGCTCAAATTCGCTTTCTTGAAATCCGTATAGTTTTACGCGTTGGTTTTCTTCCAATAATGCTTTAAGCGCTTCCATCTGTCCTGTTTCACTAGTTGAAGCAATACTTTGATATGCATTTTTACCACGTGCATAGGTGCCTCCATAATAAGAGAAGCCAAAAACAAAAGGTGGAGTAGGGCTGTTGCTTAACTCACGAAGCCTATTGTTAATCATCGTTGAAAACAAGTTTTTAGTCAATTGCTCTTTATAATCTACAACTGTTTCTACTTTAGGAGCTTCAAAGCGATCTTTATATACTACTTGCACACGAGTGAAAGGTGCTTCTTTATCACTTGCAATAGAAATCAAAGTTTCTTCGTGATTAGGAAGTGTAAATGTTTCGCGTTTTTTTTCATTTTTAGCATTTGCGATAGAACCAAAATGCTTTTCAATTTTTGCCTTTAATGTTTTTACATCAAGATCTCCAACCGCTACAACGGCCATTAAATCTGGACGATACCAGTCTTTATAATAACTTCGGACGTCTTCGTAATCAAAGTTTTCAAGATTTTCTTTGGTACCAATAGGAAGGCGTTCTGCATATTTAGAGCCGTACAATAATTTTGGTAGATAATCTTTCATCATCCGTTTATCGGGGCCTAAGCCTAAACGATATTCCTCGAGTACAACACCGCGCTCGTCATCAATGGCTTCATCGGTTAAGGTTGCATTGTGAGCCCAATCTTCTATAATTTGGAATCCTTTTTCTAAAGTTTCAGGGTCATCACTAGGAATTGGTAAAATGTAAACCGTTTCATCAAAACTGGTATAGGCATTTAAATCAGCTCCAAACTTTACACCAATACTTTGTAGGTAGTCTACCAATTCATTTTTTTGGAAGTTTTTAGTACCATTAAAGTTCATGTGCTCCATAAAATGAGCAAGACCCACTTGATTGTCATTCTCTAAAATAGAACCAGCGTTCACTACTAAGCGCAGCTCTACTTTATCTTCCGGTTTCCCATTGTTCTGAATATAGTAAGTAAGGCCATTGTCCAATTTTCCTGTTAAAACATCTGGATTTATAGGAATTTGAGTGGCATCGACAGGTTTTGATTGTTCTTCAATGTCTTTTTGGGCAATCGCAGTTGACGTTACAGTAAGCAACGCGACAAAAGCCAATTTAATAAAGTTAGATTTCATAATGTAGTGTTTGTTTTATTTGTGTAGTTAGTAGTCGTTTTTCTGAAATGTTACGACTTATTTTTTTTAGAACGAATCATCTGTTCAAGCATATCCCACATTTCTTCGGGAATATCTTCTAGTAAATTCATTTGTCCGGCACCTTTAAGCCATTCACCGCCATCTATTACCACGACTTCACCATTTAAATAGGCTGAAAAATCTGAAACTAAATAAGCCGCTAAGTTTGCCAGTTCTTGATGATCGCCCACTCGTTTTAAAGGTACTTTTTTAGCTAAATCGAATTTTTCCTTTAAATCGCCTGGTAATAAACGATCCCATGCGCCTTTAGTAGGGAACGGTCCTGGGGCAATGGCATTAAAACGAATACCATATTTGGCCCATTCTACTGCTAACGAGCGCGTTAACGCTAAAACTCCAGCTTTTGCTGTGGCGCTTGGTACTACATAGGCAGAGCCTGTAAACGCATATGTTGTTACAATATTTAAAACCGTTTTATTTTCTTCTTTTTTGTCAATCCAATGCTTTCCGAAAGCAAGCGTACAGTTTTTTGTTCCTTTTAAAACGATATCAATAATCGTATCGAACGCATTGGCTGAAAGGCGTTCAGTAGGCGATATAAAATTTCCTGCCGCATTGTTTAGCAGAACGTCAACCGTGCCAAATTCTTTAACTGAAGCTTCTACCATGGCTTCTACTTCATCGTAATTGCGTACATCACACTGAACCGGTAAAACGTTTCCCCCGGTTTGTTCTTCGAGTTCCTTTTTAACGTTTTCCAGTTTTTCCATATTTCGGGAAGTGATCACGACATTCGCTCCTAACTCTAAGAAGTAGGTAGTCATCGATTTTCCCAGTCCGCTACCGCCACCGGTAACGACTATTGTTTTTCCTTTAAGTGCATCATCGCGAAGCATTTTTGCTGAAGTATCCATAGCTGTTTTTTTTATTAGTCTTGTAAAAATAGGGAAACGCTTTTAATTAGTATGCGTGCATAACAAAAGAATTAACAGCTTTTCTTATATGCGACACAATGTTTAAAGCGGTCATCTCCAATTAATTTGGGATGCTGAAAAGTTCCTGTATAGTCCATTCCAATTTTCTGCATTACTTTTTGTGAAGGAATGTTTTTATCAGGTGTGAAAGCATATACTTCTTTTAAATTGAAGTGCGGCAAAGCAGCTTCCAAACAAGCTTTGGCGGCTTCGGTTGCGTAGCCTTTTCCCCAAGCGCTGCGTTTTAAACGCCAACCCATATCTACACAAGGCGTGAATTTGCTTTCCCACGTTTGATTCATAAACCCGGTAAAGCCAATAAAATCTGAAGCTTCTAATATATCAACAGCAAAATAGCAGTATCCGTGGATGATAAAATGCTCTTGTAGTTTTTGAATTAAATCACGCGACTCGTTTTCTGAAAGTAGGTTAGGAAAGTACTGCATTACTTCCGGATCTTTCCCCATTTCAATAAATGGTTTAACATCTGAAGCTTTCCAATTTCGTAAACCTAATCGCTCTGTTTTCAGAATATAATCGTTCATTATTCTGAAACAGCATCTATTAAAATTTGTAGTATTTCGATAGCGGCGTCGCTAATTTTCGTTCCTGGGCCATATACGGCCGTAGCTCCGGCATCAAATAAATATTGATAATCTTGTGAAGGGATCACGCCTCCTACAATTACCATAATATCTTCGCGATCGTGTTTCTTTAATTCTTCAATTACCTGCGGAACCAAGGTTTTATGTCCTGCGGCCAGTGAGGAAACCCCTAAAATATGCACGTCATTCTCCACGGCTTGTTTGGCTGCCTCGGCTGGTGTTTGGAACAACGGACCGATATCTACATCGAACCCTACATCGGCATATCCGGTAGAAACTACTTTCGCACCACGATCGTGACCGTCTTGCCCCATTTTAGCAATCATAATACGTGGACGACGCCCCTCTAATTCGGCAAATTGATCAGCCAAATCCCGTGCTTTGGCAAACGATGGATCTTTCTTTATTTCTTTACTATACACGCCGCTAAATGATTTTATTTGTGCTTTATACCGTCCAAATACTTCTTCTAACGCATCTGAAATTTCACCTAATGTAGCGCGTTCCCGAGCTGCATCTACCGCTAAAGCTAATAAATTTCCATCACCTGTTTTAGCACATTCGGTTAATTTTTGAAGTGTTTCTTTTACTTTCGATGTGTTTCGTTCTTTTTTAATACGCTCTAACCGTTCTACTTGAGAGGTACGTACCTTTTGATTGTCCACATCCAATATTTGAAGCGGATCCTCTTTTTCGAGCCTATATTTGTTAGTGCCGACGATAATATCTTGACCGCTATCAATGCGAGCTTGCTTTCTGGCAGAGGCTTCTTCAATACGCAGTTTCGGAATTCCTTTTTCAATGGCTTTGGTCATTCCGCCCAATTCTTCCACTTCCTCAATAAGGGCCCAAGCGCTTTTAGCGATGTCGTCGGTTAATTTTTCTACATAATAACTCCCAGCCCATGGATCGACTGTTTTAGTGATTTCAGTTTCTTCTTGAAGATAAATCTGAGTGTTTCTGGCAATCCGTGCTGAAAAGTCTGTGGGTAACGCAATAGCTTCATCCAATGCGTTGGTATGCAAGGATTGCGTACCACCAAAAGCTGCAGCGGAAGCTTCAATACACGTTCGGGCTACGTTATTAAACGGGTCTTGCTCGGTTAAACTCCATCCACTGGTTTGGCAGTGCGTACGAAGTGATAACGATTTTGGATTTTTAGGATTAAAACGCTTTACCAATTTTGCCCATAGCATACGAGCGGCGCGCATTTTAGCGACTTCCATAAAATGGTTCATCCCGATGGCCCAGAAAAAAGAAAGACGCGGGGCAAAGGTGTCTATGTCCATTCCGGCATCAATACCAGTGCGAATATAATCCAATCCGTCAGCTAATGTGTAGGCTAACTCAATATCACAGGTTGCACCCGCTTCTTGCATATGGTAGCCTGAAATGGAAATAGAATTAAAACGCGGCATATTCTTGGATGTGAATTCAAAAATATCGCTGATGATTTTCATCGATGGCGTTGGCGGATAAATGTACGTGTTCCGCACCATAAACTCCTTTAAAATATCGTTTTGGATGGTTCCTGCCAAAGCTTCCGGCGAAACGCCTTGTTCTTCTGCAGCGACAATATAAAATGCCATAATAGGCAAAACAGCGCCATTCATGGTCATAGAAACACTCATTTTGTCCAAGGGAATTTGGTCAAAAAGGATTTTCATATCCTCAACCGAATCAATGGCAACACCTGCTTTTCCTACATCGCCAAAAACACGTTCGTGATCACTATCATAACCACGGTGGGTTGCCAAATCAAACGCTACGGAAAGTCCTTTTTGTCCGGCCGCTAAGTTTCTGCGGTAAAAAGCGTTGCTTTCTTCGGCAGTAGAAAAACCTGCATATTGACGAATGGTCCACGGACGCCGAACATACATAGTAGAGTAGGGACCACGTAGATAAGGCGAAATACCGGCTGCAAACTCTAAATGATCTAAATTCTTTAAATCTTCAGCCGAATACCGGTTTTTCACTTCAATTTTTTCAGCAGTGGTATAGGTTTTATTGGAAGCTTCCTTATTTGGTTCTCCAATTTTTTTGTTTTTTATACTGATATGTTGAACGTTCTTTCTATCCATATTGATTAATTCCTCTTAAACTAAGATAAACACCAAAGCAAATAAATAGTATTGCTGCAGCCACAAATAAATATTGATAATATTTATGTGAGGTTAATTTTTTCAGTCGTATAAGTATGGCAAGGCCAAGAATGGAAAATACGACCCCTAAAATAACGATTAATGTTCCTTCACCCATGATTTTCTTGTTTTAAGCGTTCTTGTTCCGTTTTTTCTGCCAATCGTTTTTCAACAATTGGTGCTATAATGGTTTTGCGGGGCTTTGTTTTTACAAAAGGATACAAATCTAAATCGGCTTTCATACGATCTTCGGGGTTGGTATGATAGTTTGTGCCTAATAACTTAATTTTTTCTTCGTTAAAAAGCTGTTGTTCTTTTTCAGCACTTTCTTTAATTTTGTGCTGAATCTTACCTTCTTTCAATTGCTGTAGAAAACCGCTTCCTTTTTCAATATTTTTAAATAAGGTAAGTGCTTTTTCGGCCAATTCATCGGTTAAGCTTTCTATATAATACGTTCCGTCGGCTGCGTTACTAACCGTGTCAAAATAACTTTCTTCTTTTAAAACCAATAATTGATTACGACTTATACGCTCACCAAATTCATTGCTTTTGTGGAATAATGCATCATAGGGTAAATTGCAAATAGTATTTGCTCCGCCTAACACAGCACTCATACATTCGGTAGTGGTTCGTAACATATTTACGTTATAATCGTACAGCGTTTTATTTCGTTTAGAAGGCATTGCGATGATGTGGCAGCTTTCAGAACTATTATATTCTGAAGCCAATGCAGCCCATAACTTACGAAGCGCTCTAATTTTTGCGATTTCAAAAAAGTAATTAGAACCTAAGGCGACTTTGAAAGTAATAGGGGTTTTAAGTTTTTCTGAAGAAAAATGATTTAAATATTCATTGGCGTGTGCAAGCGCGTAGGCCAATTGTTGAACGATGGTCGCGCCGGCATTTTGATAGCCAGTTGTGTCAATGCTTATAATTGCTTCGGAAGGATTTTCAGAAACAATTTTTTCTAAAATTCTATGGTCTTCTTTTAAATTATGAAACCAGTTCCCTGAGCGTGTAAGGTTTCCTATTAGGTCAATATTATAAAAAACAGTTGCTTTATTTTCTGAAAGATACTGTTTTAGTTTACTGAAAAATTCCTCTGAAAGAAACGTCAGGTTAAAGTAAATAGGAGCTTTTTCAAAAGGATATTTATTAAACACTTTATGAATATCAAATTCGCTTTCTGCTGAAAAGACGATTGCCTCAGCACCTCTTTCAATGGCGTCGATTGCTAAATTATTGGCAATCGCTTCGTCATCGATAAAAATATGTTGGGCAATGGACCAAGTGGTTGGCTGACCGGGAATAGGAGAGAAGGATTCTTCAAAATCATCCGGATGGTAAAACGGTTTTACGTGAATCCCCTCACGGCTTTGCCAAACGAGCGCTTCATTATCTGTCTCTTATACACATCTCCGAGCCCACGAGACCTCTCTACAT
>CAJXPE010000134.1 GCA_913057965.1 uncultured Marixanthomonas sp.
ATCTACACGTAAGGAGTCGTCGGCAGCGTCAGATGTGTATAAGAGACAGAACATAGGGCAACTACTTTCCGTCACCAATATTCAGTTGAATATGATACTCAACAAGATTCCAGAAGAATTTCATAATCAACTTCTAGAGACCAAAACCGTTGTGCAAGAAACGGTTAAAGAGGTGCGAAATCTTTCAAAAACCTTGAATAATGATGTGATTTATAAAAACGGTTTAATCGGTTCGCTAGAAGTAGAATTAGAGCGGTTTAATCGATTGGATTTTTTAAATGCTACACTGAAAATTACCGGAGATATTAGGAGAATTAATCCTACTAAAGAAATAATAATTTTTAGAATACTTCAAGAATTCTCTACCAACGTTTTAAAACACGCTCGCGCATCAGAATTATTTGTACATTTAAATTATACAAACGATAGATTGCTAATAGAAGCAAGAGATAATGGTGTAGGGTTTGACACTTCAGAAAAAAAAGGAAATTCGGGTATGGAAACGATGAAAAGTCGAGCTCAACTTCTACACGCTGAATTCTCAATTAATTCAGAACCAAAAAAAGGAACAATTTTACGTTTAAATTATCCATATAAAAATGAATAAAACAAGCCTTCATAATATTGTCATTGTCGACGATCATTCATTATTTGCCAGTTCACTTGAAAAACTGGTAAACTCATTTAATGATTTTCACGTTTTATATCACGCAAAAAACGGAAGAGATCTTCAGCAAAAAATAAAAGAATCTTCTGTTTTACCAGAGATTATATTATTAGATTTAAACATGCCTGTTATGGATGGTTTTGAAACTATGAAATGGCTAACTGAAAACGAGCCGAGCATTAAGGTTTTGGCACTCACGATGGAAGATGATGAGGCTAAAATACTTAAAATGCTGTGTAATGGCGCTAAAGGATATTTGCTGAAAGATATTCACCCTGATAAATTAAACGAAGCATTGGTACAAACGCTGGAAAAAGGCTATTACCACTCAGAAAAAGTTGCTGAAACCTTATTACATTCCTTACAGTCAAATGAAACTGAACAACCCGTTTTTAAAGAACGAGAAATAGATTTTATGAAATTGGCATGTACCGAAATGACTTATAAGGAAATAGCGGATAAAATGAATTTGAGTCCAAAAACAATCGATGGGTATCGCCAAGACCTTTTTAATAAACTGGATATAAAAAACCGAGTGGGTTTGGTTATTTATGCGTTAAAAAATGATATTTCAAAAATTTAAGTACAGGCTTTCCAAAGTGGATCGTTGGGCAATGGTGCTACGATAGTCAGTTTTTCTTTCTGTACTGGATGTATAAATATAAGTTCTCTTGCATGTAAATGAATGCTTGCGTCCTTGTTGCTTCGGTCAAAACCGTATTTCAAATCTCCTTTAATGGGACACCCAATTGCTGAAAGTTGGGAACGTATTTGATGATGACGCCCTGTTTCCAGACTAATTTCCAGTAAGAAATAATTATCTAATTTTTTTTTCACGTTATAATGAAGAATGCCTTTTTTGCTATCGGGAACTTCGTTTATATGGGAATACGATTTGTTTTGCTTCGGATTCCGTTTTAAATAATGTATTAACGTATCTGAAGTTTTAGGCGGTTCATTTTTCACTAAAGCCCAATAGGTTTTTTCAGTTTCACGTTCAGCAAAAAGCTTGTTTAAACGCGATAGGGCTTTTGAAGTACGAGCGAAAACTATCACGCCGCTAGTGGGACGATCCAGTCTATGTACCACACCCAAATAGACTGCGCCTGGCTTATTATATTTTTCAGCGATATATTCTTTAGCAACCTCAGAAAGTGGTTTATCGCCAGTTTTATCACCTTGAACAATATCACCTGCCCGTTTGTTTACGATAAGCAGGTGATTGTCTTCAAATAAAACTTGCAAATTATTTTTAGTAGATGTGATTTTTTTTGAATTCATATAATAGACATGAGATGTGAGATTTGAGACATGAGACTGCTTTCCAAAAACACACGTATGGTATTAATTTTTCATGTTTGCATTTGAGTACGCATCCATCACCCATCACTCATTTTTTATTTTTCCGGCGGCTGAGTGTCCCAACGATAGGAGGGATGTATCGAAGGCCCAGCACACAGCACTTTTCTAATACTGTTCCTTATCACTAGGAAAATCACCGCTCTTTACATCATCAATGTAGTTTCTAAAAGCTCCGGTCATTTCAGCATATAAATCTAAATACCTACGTAAAAATCGTGGGTTGAATTCATGCGTCATCCCAACCATATCGTGAGTCACTAATACTTGTCCATCTACGCCATTACCGGCACCAATACCTATAATCGGGATGGTTAATTCTTTAGCAACTTCAGCCGCTAATTTGGCAGGAACTTTTTCCAGTACAATGGCAAAACAGCCTATTTTTTCCAATAATTTGGCATCAGCTTTCAGTTTTTCAGCTTCTTCGTCTTCTTTGGCGCGTACGGTGTACGTTCCAAATTTATAGATGGATTGCGGTGTTAATCCCAAATGTCCCATCACAGGAATCCCTGCGTTTAAAATTCGTTTAACCGATTCTTTTATCTCTTTTCCGCCTTCAAGTTTCACCGCGTGACCGCCACTCTCTTTCATAATGCGAATAGCAGAACGTAATGCTTCTTTAGGGTCACTTTGGTAACTCCCGAAGGGAATATCAACAACAACCAAACTTCTTTCAATAGCCCGCACTACTGAGCTTGCGTGATAAATCATTTGGTCTAAAGTAATTGGTAACGTGGTTTCGTGACCGGCCATGACATTAGAGGCTGAGTCGCCCACCAAAATTACGTCAATACCCGATCCATCTACAATTTTCGCCATGGTAAAATCATAGGCAGTAAGCATCGATATTTTTTCACCTTTCTTTTTCATATCCACCAAGGTTTTGGTGGTTATACGCTTATATTCTTTTTTTGCGATCGACATATTTTTTTATTGTAACAAATTAGACCATAAAAGTACTAATTTTGATAACCAATCTCTTAATAATCTTATTATGACACGTTTTTTATTGCTTTTCGGCCTATTCTGCTCCTCTTTTGTTTTTGGGCAAGACACTTTTTCTGAAAAAGATGCACAACAACTAATTGATACTTTTTTTGAAGGCTTTCACGAAGGGGATACATTGAAGATGAAATCGGTAATGGCTCCAGATATGGTGATGCAAACAGCATTTACCGATAAAGACGGTGTTAACAAAGTAAGTAAAGGAAGTACTTCAGATTTTATAATGGCGATAGCAAAACGCCCTGCCAATCAAAAGTGGGATGAAAAGCTATTGCGTTATAAAGTTAGTATAGATGGAAACCTAGCACACGTTTGGACACCATATGAGTTTAGGCTTAACGGTCAGTTTAGCCATTGTGGTGCCAATGCATTTACTTTAGCTAAAACAGATAATGGTTGGAAAATCATCCATATTATCGATTCGAGAAGAAAAGAAGATTGTAATTAACAATCACTCATATTCACTCGAACGGCCAAGCCGCCTTCGCTGGTTTCTTTGTATTTGTTGCTCATGTCTTTAGCGGTTTCCCACATGGTTTCAATAACCTTGTCTAAAGGTACTTTTGCTGAAAGCGGATCGCTATCCAAGGCCATTTCACAAGCATTGATAGCTTTTATGGCTCCCATAGCATTTCGTTCAATACATGGTATTTGTACTAAGCCAGCGATTGGGTCGCAGGTTAATCCAAGGTGATGTTCCATAGCAATTTCAGAAGCCATTAAACATTGCTCAGGGGTTCCACCCATTAATTCGGTTAAGGCACCAGCCGCCATCGATGATGAAACGCCAATTTCTGCTTGGCAACCACCCATCGCAGCCGAAATGGTAGCTCCTTTTTTGAATAGACTTCCAATTTCACCGGCAACTAACATAAATTTACGAATATCTTTAATGGTAGCGTTATGGTTTTCAATAACCATATAATACATAATTACAGAAGGAATAACGCCAGCGCTTCCATTTGTTGGTGCGGTAACTACTCTTCCTAAGGAAGCATTTACTTCGTTCACAGAAAGTGCGAAACAAGAAACCCACTTTAATATTTGCCGGAACTTCACTTCCGTACTTCTAATGGCTTCAATCCATTCTGTGGCGTTATTGTATGGTGCGTCGCCTATTAGGTTTTTGTGCATATCGAAAGCACGTCGCTTTACGTTAAGTCCGCCGGGCAACTTACCTTCGGTATGACAGCCAACGTACATCGAGTCTAGCATGACGTTCCATATTTTTTGCAGCCCTTCGTTTATTTCTTCTTCTGAACGAAGCGACTTTTCATTTTCCAGAACCAGTTCGCTAATGGTCTTTCCTTCAGCTTTACAGTTAGAAAGTAATTCAACACCACTATGAACAGGAAATGGAAATTGTGCAAATTTCTGCTCCTTCATTTTTTTGTTCTTGCGCTCTTTTTTAATTACAAAACCGCCGCCAATGGAATAAAAAGTCGCTGTTTTTTTAGAGCCGTCTTTCAAATACGCGTGAAAAGTGATTCCGTTGGGATGAAAGTCTAAAAACTTTTTGTTGAATTTAATATGTTCTTTTGGATTGAAATCAATTTCCTTTTCATCATTCAATCTAAGTTTGTGGTTCGATGTGATAAAATCAATGGTTTCGTCAATTTTTTCAATAGGAAATGTTACAGGGTCAAAACCACATAAACCGAGCATTGTAGCGACATCGGTTGCATGACCTTTTCCGGTAAGGGAAAGCGAACCGTACAAATTCACTTGTACTTTTTCCACTTGATCAAAGTGACCTTTCTCAATCAATTCGTCTACCCAACGTTCTGCAGCACGCCACGGTCCTAAAGTGTGCGAGCTTGAAGGTCCCACACCAATCTTTAACATATCAAAAACACTTATACTTTCCATAGGCTCAAAATCTAAACACAAAGGTAAATGTTCTTTTATAGATTTTTGTTGAAAAGTATATGGAAATATTCCAATTTTAAAACGGAATAATTCCTAATTTTGTTTTTATGGAAATTACAACCTCTGGGAAATTACAAAAAGTGAAAAATCGCCATGCGCCTGAAGTCTCTAAACAAACAGGATTTCCTAGTGCAGCGACACACTATTTAGAAGCGCCTATCGATTTGCACAAAGAATTGATGCACAATCAAGATGCTACTTTTTTTATTCGGGTGGATGGTAGTGGTTACAAGGAATTTAATATTCATCATAACGATGTATTAATCGTGGATCGTTCCCTTAAAGCTATTCCCAATCGGTTAGCTTTGGTGGTTAAAAATGGCGAGTTTTTACTCATTCGTATTTCCGTAAACCCTTCAGAAGAAGAATATACATTATGGGGTGTTATCACATACATAATTCATAATGCATTATGATAGCGATGGTCGATTGTAATAGTTTTTACGCTTCGTGCGAACAGGTGTTCCGACCTGATTTGTGGGGAAAACCGGTAGTGGTATTAAGTAATAATGACGGTTGTATAATTGCGGCAAATAAAGAAGCAAAAGCAATAACCGACATCCCAATGTTTGAACCTGTTTTTAAAATAAAAGATCAATTAATTAAAAATAGGGTAAAATTTTTCTCATCAAATTACACCTTGTATGGCGAAATGTCCCAACGGGTGATGAATATTTTAAAAACCTTTTCACCTATGGTCGAGGTGTACAGCATTGACGAATCGTTTGTAGAAGTAAGCGGGATGGATTACCTAAATCTTGAAACCTACGGCCATGAAATAAAAGATACCATCAAACAAGTAACCGGTTTGCCGGTAGGAGTAGGGGTTGCACCTACTAAGGTTTTAGCAAAATTGGCCAATAAGATGGCAAAGAAAATTGAAGGGTATAACCATGTGTGCGTAATTGATTCCGAAGAAAAACGGATTAAAGCCTTACAATGGGCAAAAACAAAAGACGTTTGGGGGTTGGGGAGAAAACATGTAGAACGATTAAAGAACATAGGAGTATTCACGGCATATGAATTTACCCAAAAACCGCTCGCTTGGGTACGCAAGGAAATGACCGTAGTAGGTGAGCGGCTGTGGCGGGAATTACGGGGCGAACCGTGTATTGAATTTACAGAAACACCAAAACCCAAAAAAGGGATTGGCACTGCAAAATCGTTTGGTAAAAAATTGGAAGACTTAAAGCTTATTGAGGAAGCGTGCGCCTATTACATTAGTGAAGTGAGCGAAGTATTACGTGCACAAAATTCCTGCGCTACCTATGTGCAAGTATTTGTGCATACCAATTACCACAGTAATGTCGATAAGCAGTATTCCAATAGCGTTACGGTTACGATGCCCATTCCTACCAATGATACATTTCAGTTAATTTCTGAAGCGCGAAAAGCATTGCACAGCATTTACAAACCGGGTTATCGGTATAAAAAAGTAGGCGTAAATTTAAGCGGAATCATTCCGCAGGAATATGTGCAAGGCAACTTGTTCCATCAACCGTCTAAGTTAAATAACCGGGAGCTTATTCAAATTTTTGATAAGCTGAATAATAAATACGGAAAATCCACTGTAGCATCGGCAATGACTGGAACGAGAAAAGAAGAATGGGAACTCATTAAAAAAGAACGAAGCCCTCACTACACCACACAATGGAAAGAACTTTTAACGATAATCGCTAAATAGCCGAAATACTAATTCCACCATCAACTGAAATATTTTGCCCGGTTATGTACGATGACTTTTCCATTGCCAAAAAGGCAATTACGTTTGCCATTTCGCTAGCTTGGGCCACGCGCCCTAATGGCGTGTGTTTTAAAACAGGATCGATGCGTTCTTTTATTTCGAGCAGTCCTTCCGTAAGTGGGGTTTGTGTAAACCAAGGCGACATAGCATTGACACGGATACCATCTTTCGCCCACTCGGCAGCAAGGTTTTTAGTTTGCATCACCAATCCAGCTTTAGACATACCATAAGGAGAACCTGTATTGGTGTCTAGTGACCCAGAAACAGATGCAACATTCACAATAGTTGCCTTACCCGATTTTTTAAGAAACGGATAAAGTTTTCTACTCAATTCAAAAGGTGCCGTCATGTTTATGGCAATAACTTTTGAAATTTCTTCTTCGGAATAGTCTAAAGCTGCTTTCCGAATATTGATTCCAGCATTGTTTACGAGGATATTCAAGGTGTTCCAGCGTTTTTTTACTTCGGAAACAATAGCTTTGATCCCAGATTCCTCTGAAACATCGCTGACTAATCCATACGCTTTGTAACCTTCTTTTTGTAATTCGCTTTCAAAAACTTTTACATCTTTTTCACTTCTTGCCGTAAAAATTACTTCGGCACCAAGTGAAAGAAACTCTACAACAGTTGCTTTCCCAATTCCTTTGGTTCCGCCAGTAATAACGGCTTTTTTACCTTTTAAATTCCACATATAATTAAATTTTAAAATTAAAAAACCTTCCATTGCATTCAAACGGAATGTAACGGAAGGCGTGTTGTGTTTTTTTTATTCTTTACGGAGTTAAAACGACTCTAAAACGAGCTTCATTGTTCATCATTTTGTCAAATGCTTCTGCAACATCGTCTAACTTGTATGTTTCAATCATGGGTTTGGTATCGGTCAATGCACTAAAGTTAAGCGTATCTTCACTTTCAATTGCCGTACCGCTAGGCCATCCGGTAACCGATTTTCGAGCCATCAACAATTGCATAGGCGAAACTTCTACAGCATCGGGTGTCGCACCGATACAGATTAATTGTCCGTCAATCCCCAATCCATCAATTACGGAAGAAATAGCATCAGCGTGTGGCGCTGTGGCAACGATTAATTTTGCACCGCCTAATTTCTGCAATTCCTCAACAGCATCTTGCTCTTTAATATTAATATAGTGATGCGCACCTAGATCTTTTGCTAATTTCTTTTTATCATCACTGGTAGAAAGTCTGTCTCTTATACACATCTCCGAGCCCACGAGACCTC
>CAJXPE010000135.1 GCA_913057965.1 uncultured Marixanthomonas sp.
CGTAAGGAGTCGTCGGCAGCGTCAGATGTGTATAAGAGACAGATTTTAATTTGGCGGCTCCTTTTAAAAATTCCAATTCAATTAAAAAGTTACATTGTACAATTTCGCCCCCTAGTTTTTCAATTAATTGACAAGCAGCACGCGCCGTTCCGCCCGTAGCCAAAATATCATCGTGTAACAATACCTTATCCCCTTTTTGTATAGCATCTTCATGAATTTCAAGAGCGTCCATTCCGTATTCTAAAGCATACGGTTGTTTTAAGGTGTCGTGTGGTAACTTACCTGCTTTACGTATGGGCACAAAACCTGCTTTTAATTCTTTTGCCAATAGGGTTCCGAATAAAAAACCCCGTGATTCAATACCCACAACTTTATCAATTTTTTGTCGCTCACTGAGTAAAACCAACTGTTCCAAACAAAATGAAGTAGCCTCAGCATCGGCTAATAAAGGGGTTATATCCTTAAATTTAACGCCCGCTTTTGGGAAGTCTGGTACCTCACGAATGTATTTTTCTATATCCATTGTAATTTTTTACGAAAGTGCTTTGTCTATAAAGGTAAAAAGAAATATATTTGCACCCCGAAACAAATGGGATTTATTTTTCTTTCTTGTTTCGATTATAAAAACGGCCTTGTGGCGCAACTGAATAGCGCACCTGATTACGGCTCAGGAGGTTCCAGGTTTGAATCCTGGCAAGGTCACTTAGAGCGAAAAGTCTGCACGGTAGTGCGGACTTTTTTGTTTCAGAAACCGTCAAAAGTCCAAGCTTTTGTAAGGAGTCGGGAACAAAAAAAGTGCATCGCTTTTTCTGCGATGCGTACTTTTCATTGTCAGGTGGGAGCTTAATCAGGATCACGGTAGTAATCCTGGCAAGGTCACGATACTTAATAAACCACGCTCCCAAGAGCGTGGTTTTATGTTTTATGGAGAAATTGAGCTTGCTCAAAATTTCGAGATAAAATACAAAACCAGCATCGTTCAAGCGATGCGTGGTCTCTTATTTGCAACAATGAACTTTATCAGGGTCACGGTAGTAATCCTGGCAAGAAACATACTCACAAAATCTTCGATTTTTCCATTCCGAGACATTCTATTCCAAAATTTACTATCTTTGCAATACTCATGAAACAAGTATTCCACAAACTCGGTGCAGTTTTCATGGCATTTATAGTGCTCTTCACTACGATGTCATTCACTGTAAGCATGCATTATTGTGGAGATTCATTAGTAGATTATAGTTTCACTACCCTTGCAGAGTCCTGCGGAATGGATATAAAGCCTTCTTCAGAAACTTGTGATGCTTCTTCCTTTACCCAAGATACGTGTTGCAACGATAAGCAACTTGTTGTTGAAGGACAGGACAACCTGAAACTTTCTTTTGAAAACCTTTCTTTAGAGCAGCAAACCTTTGTTGCTAGTTTTGTGTATTCATACATCGATCTTTTTGAAATAGTTGAAGAAAACAACGATTCTTTTAGCTATTATTCGCCGCCGTATCTCACAAAAGATATTTCCGTCTTACACCAGACATTCCTTATTTGATATTTAAACAGTAACCTTTTTTACTCTTTAGTAAACCTAAAGAGCAAACCCTTTTGTTTGTGATCTTCTCACAAGCTTGTTTAACTGTTTAATTATCAAAGTATATGCTGAATAAAAGCATCAAATTTTTAATAGAAAATAAACTGGTAGCGGTTTTGTTACTTATTTTATTTGTGGGTTGGGGTATTGTAAACGCCCCTTTTAATTGGGATACTGGTTTTTTACCAACCGACCCAGTTGCCGTAGATGCCATCCCAGACATTGGTGAAAACCAACAGATTGTCTATACTAAATGGCAAGGACGATCGCCCCAAGATATTGAAGATCAAATCACGTATCCGTTAACCACCTCTCTACTTGGGATTCCCGGTGTAAAAACCATTCGAAGCTCTTCTATGTTTGGTGTTTCGAGTATCTACATCATTTTTGAAGAAGATGTAGAGTTCTATTGGAGCCGAAGTCGGATTCTCGAAAAACTAAACTCCCTGCCCTCCGGATTGCTTCCCGAAGGAGTAAATCCATCCTTGGGCCCCGATGCAACTGGCTTAGGCCAAATATTTTGGTACACCTTGGAAGGCCGTGATACAGATGGAAATGTTACCGGTGGTTGGGACTTACACGAACTGCGAAGCATTCAGGATTATTACGTAAAATATGCATTGTCTGGTGCTAGTGGCGTTTCTGAAGTCGCTTCCATTGGTGGGTACGTACAAGAATATCAAGTTGATGTAAACCCAGAATTAATGCGCCAATACAACATTGGTTTAGACCAAATTGTATCAGCTGTAAAACAAAGCAATCAAGATATTGGTGCTCAAACATTAGAAATTAATAAAGCTGAATATCTGGTACGAGGCTTGGGTTATATTCAATCGATTGATGATATTGAAAATGCAGTGATAACTTCCAAAGATTTCACTTCCATTCGCATAAAGGATGTAGCAAAAGTACATTTGGGCCCTGAAACACGACGTGGAATTTTAGATAAAGAAGGCGCTGAAGTAGTTGGTGGAGTGGTCGTAGCACGCTACGGAGCCAATCCAATGGAAGTCATTACGAATGTAAAAGACAAAATAAACGAACTCAGCGCTGGTCTTCCTTCCAAAACACTGGCCGATGGGCGTACCTCACAATTGACCATCGTTCCTTTTTACGACCGTACTGAACTGATACAAGAAACCCTCGGCACCCTCAATGAGGCTTTGACTTTGGAAATTTTGATCACTATTTTGGTCATCGTAATAATGGTATTCAACCTTCGTGCCTCTATCCTTATTTCAGGGTTATTGCCCGTTGCTGTGCTCATGGTGTTTATTGCCATGAAGCTATTTGATGTGGATGCTAACATTGTCGCACTCTCAGGTATTGCTATCGCTATTGGTACCATGGTCGATGTTGGGGTTATTCTTTCAGAAAATATTATCAGGCATTTGGAGGAATGGGAAGCAGAAAAGGGAAGCTCGAAGCTGGAAGCTAGAAGTCGGAAGTTAGAAGACACCCCTCAAACCTCTAGCCTCAAACCTCCAGCCTCGAACATCAACACCGTGGTTTATAATGCTACTTCTGAAGTTTCAGGCGCTATTCTTACGGCTGTTTTAACTACTATCATCAGTTTTATTCCGGTTTTCACGATGATTGGTGCCGAAGGAAAACTGTTCCGCCCGCTGGCTTTCACTAAAACCATGGCGCTTACGGCTTCTATTATTGTTGCTTTATTCTTAATACCACCGTTCGCTGCATTTCTCTTCAGAAAGAGAAACATACGGTCTGTTTTTAGTCATATTTTGCATACGTTATTGCTTCTTGTCGGGATTGTAGCAATCGCTTATGGCTATTGGTTGGGGCTTATTCTTATTGCCTTTGGAGCAACAGGATTTTTGAAAAATCCACGGGTAGTTGCCCGTTTATCTAAAAAAATAGTACTGCGCGAACAACGTATCAACACGATCAATATTATTATTTCAGCCTTGGCTATTGTGTTTCTGTTAGCAGAATATTGGCGCCCTTTAGGGTTTGACAGAAGTTTTGTTATGAACCTATTTTTTGTAAGCTTTATCTGTTTCGGGCTATTGACTGTCTTCTGGGTGTTTATGCGGTATTACACCCGAATTTTAAATTGGTGTTTGCAAAATAAACTGCTGTTTTTATCAATCCCTACAATAATCCTGGTTTTGGGTTTTCTGATCTTGAAAAACACCGGAAAAGAATTTATGCCTTCTTTAAATGAAGGGTCTTTCTTATTGATGCCCACTTCCCTACCTCACGCTGGTGTGGAAGAAAACAAACGGGTATTGCAACAGTTGGATATGGCCGTAGCCAGTATTCCCGAAATTGAAACGGTGGTGGGGAAAGCAGGTCGAACTGAATCTGCCCTCGATCCGGCGCCACTTTCTATGTACGAAAACATCATTCAGTACAAATCGGAATATATGCTGAATGAAACCGGGAGTCCACAACGGTTTAAGGTTAATGACGATGGGTTGTTTGTCTTGAAAGATGGGAGTTTGGTTGAAAATAGCAATATGAAATCAGCTGAAGGGTCTTCTCGATACAATTCTGATTTGCAATCAGAATCACTCGAAAACCAGAAAGACGCTATGTCAGGTCGAGTGTTGCGAGGCACGAGTAACATATCAAGATCTCAACTCATTCCAGATAAAGATGGCGAATATTATAGAAACTGGCGTCCTGAAATTCAATCACCAGACGATATTTGGAATGAGATTGTAAAAGTTACCAAATTGCCGGGCGTTACCTCCGCTCCAAAACTGCAACCCATTGAAACCCGTTTAGTGATGCTCCAAACCGGGATGCGCGCACCCATGGGTATCAAGGTAAAAGGTCAGGATTTAAAGCAAATTGAAGCTTTTGGTATGCAGCTAGAAACTATTTTAAAACAAGTAGAAGGCGTAAAAGAGCAAGCTGTATTTGCCGATCGTATTGTTGGAAAGCCCTATTTATTGTTAGATATAGACAGAAATAAATTAGCCCGATATGGTATTTCCATTGAAACGGTACAGCAAACCTTACAAGTGGCCATTGGCGGTATGCCGTTAACGCAAACGGTTGAAGGCAGGGAGCGCTATTCGGTTCGTGTTCGATATCCTCGGGAGTTACGAGAAAACCCAGCCGATTTAAAAGACATCTATGTTCCGGTTGAAGGCGGTAGCCCAGTTCCTCTAGGCGAATTAGTTGATATCCGCTATGAACAAGGACCACAAATGATAAAAAGTGAAGACACCTTTTTAGTAGGCTATGTATTGTTTGATAAATTGGATGGTTTTGCTGAAGTAAATGTGGTGGAAAACGCACAACAAGCCATTCAAGATAAAATAGATGCTGGCGAATTGACCGTCCCAAAAGGGATCAACTATCAATTTACCGGAACGTATGAAAATCAAATACGAGCCGAAAAAACACTTTCAGTAGTTGTCCCATTGGCGTTATTGATCATCTTTTTAATACTGTATTTTCAATTTAAATCGGTTGCCACTTCGTTTATGGTTTTTAGTGGAATTGCAGTCGCATTTGCCGGTGGATTTATTATGATATGGTTGTATGGACAAGACTGGTTCTTAAACTTTGGCTTTTTTGGGGAAAACCTGCGGGATCTCTTCCAAATGCACGCCATTAATTTAAGTGTTGCCGTATGGGTTGGTTTTATTGCCTTATTCGGAATTGCAACAGATGACGGTGTCGTGATGGCTACCTACCTTAAGCAAACCTTCGATAAAAACAAACCAACGGTAAAAGAAGGCATACGAAAGTCAGTAATCGAAGCCGGAAAAAAACGAATTCGTCCGTGTTTAATGACAACGGCTACAACCATTCTTGCTCTCTTACCCATTTTAACCTCAACCGGACGTGGAAGCGACATCATGATCCCGATGGCGATCCCAAGTTTTGGCGGCATGCTGATTGCGTTAATCACCTTATTTGTAGTACCGGTATTATTTAGTTGGCGGGAGGAACGGAAGCTGGATGTTAGAAGTTAGAGGGTGGATGTTGAATGTTGAATGTTGAATGTTGGATGTTGGATGTTGGATGTTGGATGTTGGATGTTGGATGTTGGATGTTGGATAAAACGATAAATATATTAACCAAAATTTCAAAATTATGATAAAGTCATTTAAAGATTTAGACGTTTATAACGAATCGTATGCGTTAGCAATGGAAATATTTTGGCTTTCCAGAAAGTTTCCAAAAGAAGAAATATACTCTCTTACTTCGCAAGTTGTAAGGTCTTCGCGTTCTGTTTCAGCAAATATTTCAGAAGGTTGGTCAAAACGCAAGTACACTCAAATTTTCAAACAACAACTCATCACTTCATTAGGTTCTAATGGAGAAACAGAAACTTGGTTGGATTTCGCTAAAGATTGTGGCTACATTTCTGAACAAGATTATAAAGAGTTGTTAGACAAGAATGAAATAGTTGGTCGGAAAATTAGCCGATTGCACCAAACCTGGAAAAACTTTAAGTAGGAGGATGGAGAATGGAGAATGGAGAATGGAAAAATAAAAGATTTAAAAAGCTACATAAATATGAACACATTATGAAACATAAAAAATATCTTGTCGTTGGTTTTTTTACTTGTAAAGCGAAATATTCAAAGTTGGCTCCTTCCAATTTCAAACTTCCAGCTTCTAACCTCCTGTTTACCTTATTTATCTCTTGTTTCTTAAATCAAGTAAGCAGTGCGCAAGATTTGGAAAGCTATATTCAGGAGGCTCAACAAAACAATCCCGACATTCAAGCTTTTGAGTTACGCTACAATATCGCTGAAGAAAAGGTGGATGGCGTTAACAGCCTCCCCAGCACCGAATTTAGTGCTGGCTATTTTGTAAGTGAGCCTGAAACCCGTACCGGAGCACAAAGAGCACGGTTTTCGGTAAAACAGATGCTGCCGTGGTTTGGTACAATTTCCGCGAGGGAAAACTATGCTTCGTCTATGGCAGAGGCTGAATTTATAGAAATCACTATAGCCAAACGAAAGCTTGCACTGTCTGTTTCAGAATTCTATTACCAGTTATATGAAATCAGGGCTAAACAGCTTGTTCTAGAAGAAAACATTCAGTTGTTGGAAACCTATGAACGCTTAGCGTTAACTTCTTTGGAAGTAAACAAGGCAAGCGCAGTAGATGTGTTGCGGCTACAGATACGACAAAATGAACTACAACAACAAATTGAGGTGTTGTCGCAGCAATCAACAGGTATTCAGGCAGCATTAAACGGTTTATTGAACCGTACCTACGATGCACCTATTGAAGTGACAGCCAATCTCGAAATCCCGGAAACAGACCCAGTGTATAGCTTTGAAGCACTTTCCGTAAATCCAGAATTGCTTAAATATGATAAGTTGTATGAATCCGTAACCCAATCAGAAACGCTAAACCTTAAAGAAAAACTGCCCAATATTGGTTTTGGATTGGATTTTATCCCCGTTGAAGAACGTCCGGAAATGAATTTCAGCGATAACGGGAAAGATATTGTCATGCCCATGGTCTCTGTTTCCATCCCTATTTTTAACAATAAGTATAAATCCACTAGCAGACAGAACGAGCTTCGGAAACGTGAAATTACATCGCAAAAAGATAATAGACTGAATGTTTTGAAGTCAGCATTTTCAAAGGCAATATCACAACGCAATCAGGCAAGGATAAAACTTAACACGCAGAAAAGAAATTTAAAGCAAGCACAAGATGCAGAAGAAATCTTGATTAAAAACTATGAAACCGGCACGATTGATTTTAATGATGTGCTGGACATTCAAGAGTTGCAATTAAAATTTGGAATCAACAGCATTGAAGCCATTAAAGAATATTACGTACAGTCTGCGAACATAAACTATTTAACCAACTAAGATGGAAAAGGATTTTTTTATAAAAAACATGGTTTGCGATCGGTGCATTAAGGTCGTTCGCGAAGAGTTGGAAGCCGCAGAATTTAAGGTAACCCAAGTAGAGCTGGGAAAAGTTACCCTACAAGTTGAGAAAGAAGAAGCCATAAACGACAAACTAAACAGTATCCTAACCAAAAACGGCTTTTCATTGCTAACCAAAACAAACGGCCAAGTTGTTGAAAAGGTAAAAGTAACGATCCTATCGCTTTTTAAAGAACTACCCCTTCAGTTAGAAGAAAAATTATCTGAGTATTTATCGAGAAAAATGCATCTGGAATATTCAAAAATAAGCAAGTTGTTTTCCTATACCGAGAAAATTACAATCGAAAAATACTTTATTAAAGTTAAAATAGAAAAGGTAAAAGAGTTGATCCAGGTTGGGGAATTAAATTTCACACAAATAAGCCAGTTATTGGATTACAGTAACGTAAACCACTTGAGTTCTCAATTTAAAAACGAGACAGGGATTAGCCTGTCTCTTATACACATCTGACGCTGCCGAC
>CAJXPE010000136.1 GCA_913057965.1 uncultured Marixanthomonas sp.
ATACTTAGGTGCAAAAGATAACTTTGAGAAAGAAAAGTATGAAACGGCTTTAAGTCAAATTAATGAGATTGAAGAATTAACCGGTACACCTACTATTGCGACGGCTTTAGATTTAAAAGTAAAAGTTCTTATTGGTTTGAAAAAGTATGAAGCGGCTCAAGAGGAATTGGATATTTTAATGGAGCTTCAATTAACACCAGATATATTGCAAAACGTAGCAGGTTATGAGACAAGTATTAAAAATGGTATTGAAACGCGGGAACGCTTGGCCAGAGAAAAAGTAGCGCGAGAAGAGCAGAGAGAAAAAGAAAAAAAAGAGACGTTGTCTAAACTGGTAAATGCTGCTCAACATTTTTCAGACCAAGATTGTAAGGAGTGTCACGGCACCGGTAAACTTTCATACACTAAAAGAGTAGAATGCTCGCGCTGTGATTATGGCAAAGATAGGGCCTATGATTTTTCATTGCATAAGTATGTTACTGTAAACTGTTCCACTTGTAACGGTACCAATAGGGTAAACAAAGAGTTTTCTAAAACCTGTCCTGATTGTGATGGAGAAGGAGAGGTCTTTACTTATACCGGCAGTGAGTATTTAACAAATAATGAAATAAGTAAAATTAAAGATAATTATTCTTACTACAGGTATTACTCTGAAAAGCCCAGTGGGATCAATGCATCCACAACTTTTATTCCTTATGATAAACGAGCTATAGACTATATCTCTAACCAAACTATTATAGCCTCGCTAAAAGGTAGAACAACAGACAATTGGGATTTTTCTGACATATCTAATATATCTGATATAAGAGTTGGTGACACAAATAGCATAACAAGCACCCTTACTACCGTAGATGTTGAATTTTTATTTACAAGGGAAAACTTTGATAAGTTAAGTTACTTAAAGTTAAAACTATATTATAGAAAAGAAGGGAGCGACCTAAATTTACACATGATAACAGAAGGTGATTTCGAAGCCTATAGCGATAAGCAAAACCTTTAACTTTTAAAGCTTATAAATGAAGCTAAAGTTGTTCTTACTAATATTGATAGCCCCCTACGCTTTATGGGCACAAGATGCTTCCAATACAACTACTTGGAAAGAAACAATCACATATTTACAAGATAACATTGATTTACTTAGCAATAAACAGGAAACAGTACAAGCCACAGAACATAGTTTGGTTAAAAGTGAAATAGTTCATAACGATCAGGGTAACTTGGTGTACACCTATACTGTACCATATAAAGCATTACAATTGGTAGAAATTACTGACACAACTTGTGACCCCTGTGTTTGGGGCTTAGTTCTGGTTGCCAATGATGAGGAGATCACCTTTTCAATAGATAATAAAAGCTGGGTTCATGCTTACAATTACATAAGCCTTGATTATTATCGAAAGGCTCCATCTAAAGGACAATTAGCTGTGGTTAGCGCATTGCAGCACCTCAGCTTTTTACGGAGTAAGGAAAAATGATAAGGTGGGCATGTGAAATACCTATAATTGGGTATTTTAAAAGCACTCGTCTCTCAGTATCTTTAAATCATATACACATACTTATGAAACAACGACTATTTTTTGCTTTCGTCTTAATCACTTCGATCACATTCGCACAACAGTCTTTTAGTTCTGGTAAGATAACGACCAAAGGGGGGTATACCATATCTTACGATCTACAAACAGAAAAGCCTATTTTAAAAACCGAGTATTGTGCTGAGATACCTTGGAAGGTATCAAACCTTGTAATACATGCCGTAAGTCATCCTAGGTTTAACCGAACATTTACTGATAACGATTTGGCATTTGATTATCTTGAATATACAAACGGAGTAACGTTTCCTATAACCATTCCCAATGCTGAAGCCGATAATGTAAGACCACTATTAGAGCTTAGTTTTGATGGAAAAAGCCATCAATTAGCCGCTGGCAACGATGCTGGTGTAATTAAAACCTGCCCTAACGATATAGATGCAGCAGCATTTGTTGAAAACACGCCAACATTTACACTAGGTACACCAGGGTTTTTACCGCATTCACTCTCTAGTCCTTATAAACATAAACTAGGACAAGTTATTTCATCTTTAATGGCGTATAAACTGCAAATGGAGCAGGATAATAAAGCAAATAATACTAATAATTCAAATGAGCGTGGCCCATCACCTGGTTCAACTTCTTTAGAATCTTCATCAAATACATCGAGTGAATCTTCATCAACTCAACCTTCTTCTAATAATGCTAGTAATAACGATAAAAATAATACAGCTTATAACGCACCTATTGAAAATAAAAGCGGTTTAAAAAGTGCTGAAGAAATTCGGGCGGACTATGCTTCGTATTTAGACACACAAAGCATCGCCTCGTCGCAAATGTCAGCCGGGAACTTTAAGGAAGCCGCTACAACCTATGCCAATGCAGGAATGACTACCGAAGCTATAGCTTCATTAGGAGCAGATGTCGTTGTAAATGTTGTAAATATTTTAAAAGAAGCAAGACAAGATAAGATTAAAAAATACCAACAAAGAGTTGCGTCGCAATTAGATGAAATGGAAACCCAATATGGCAAACTAGAAAACACCTATACTAATTCAAGTTTTGAAGCATATTTAGCAGAAGAAAAAACTACTAGATCTTTAGAAAACAAGTTAATTGAAAATAGCGATTGGTTATGCGGAAAAGTAAATGGGTATTGCAAGATGAGCAACGACTTGCAGGCTATTCAAAAAGATAGAATACGCAATATATTTAAAATTAATACCAAGCAAATAGTAGAGGCTATTTTAGATAGTGATAAGCAAATTGAAATATATGACAACGCTTTCTCTAAAAATGATGTGACAAGAGCATTTAATAAAGCGTACAAAAGAGAAAATAACATACTTTCCGGTATAACAGATTATAATACAAAAACAACGTTGGCTAACGAGTTGGGAACTATTGATGAAGAACGAATTAAGTTGTTGCTCGAATACAACGAATCTAAACAGATATTAAGTAAAGAAGCCTTCGTTCATCTATATCTTCGTAGTACCTATTATAATGAAGATTATAATAAAAAAACGATGGACTACTTTAACGAGCAAAACCTTGCTAAACGTACCCGATTGTTTTTTGCCTCTATATTACAGCCTTTTACGGGAGACAAGCAACTAACCAAAAGAAGTGATTCAAAACTTTTGTTGCTCTTACATCATGGATACAATCTTAATTTCTTTAGCACGCTTTACGATGGTGATGAAGCATATTCTATAGCAGATTGGGTTTCAGAGTATATGCCAAACAGCCAGTCAAATTACTTAATACAGAATAAAATTAAAGAACTTCGGAAATCTGAAGACAAAAAAGAAGACGTACTGTTTTTAGAAAGAAAAGAATGCCTTACACCTATGTGCGAAGGACCACCTGAGTATTTTGAAAACGATAAAATGGTGGAGTTAAACCAAAAATCAAATGAGGTGATGGCAGACTTTATAGCTTCAAGTTGGTCAAAAAACATAACTGACAATCAAGTAAAAGGGCTACCTTATGAGAATATGGTACAAAAAGGGCTACAGGCAAGAAATTTAAAAGACAAAAAAGACATACAATCGCTATATCAAGAACTGATTTACGAAAACCATAACAAAGTCACTTTTAAAGTAACCACTTTTAAGCTAACTAGGTTGTTTCAAGCTTTTCCTTTTAGGTATTTTGGTAAAACAGAATCTACCGATTTAGAAAGCAGAAACTATATAGAACGGTTTGATGGTGAAATTGGTTATACCACCTTTAATGGACAAGTAACGGAGTACGATAATAAAAAAAGAAAAACCTATAAAGACAGAGTACACTTTATAAAAGAGTTTATAGAAGAAGATAATGTATCAATCGATTCAAGAAAGTTGAAAACGACTTTTCAATGTGAAGTAGACGAGACTTCCTATTACGGCTTTGAATTTAAAATGAGAGGAAATGATGAAATAGATAAAATAATAGAATACTTTAATGTAGAAACAGGGCTGTATAAAAGAACAGAGTATTTTAATAATGAGGTAATGATCTACACTATTACAAATACATATGATTCTTTTAATGGAATTCTTTTCCCGACTACAATTGAAACTGAAAGTAATTTTATTTTACAAACTGCACATGCCATTAAAACAGAAGTAAATAAAGAATTCGATGCTGCTATTTTTGAATAAAAATAATAAAATGCAGTCTCTACTGTTATGGTTTCAACTACCGACCACTCGATGGATTAAAATAAAAAAATATAACTTTGTTTAAATAACTTATCAGATTGTATATATAAAGGTAAACTAACATTTCAGTTTATAATGAACTATAAAACCTTTGAGACCGAACGGCTATTATTAAAACCTACGAATGAAGAAGATGCAGACTTAATATATAAATTATTGAACACCCCTAAATGGCATAAATATATTGGTGATAGAGATGTTACTTCGTTAGAAGCAGCAAAAAACTATATAAAAACTAAAATGACGCCACAGTTAGAAAAGTTGGGATATGGTAATTATTCTGTTATAAGAAAAGAGGATAACCAAAAAATGGGAACTTGTGGTCTGTACAATAGGGAAGGAGTGAAAGGTGTTGATATTGGCTTTGCCTTTTTACCAGAATTTGAAAGAAAAGGATATGGCTTTGAAGCAGCGAAAAAAATAAAAGAAGTTGCCTTTTCTGAATTTGGCATCAATCGCATTCAGGCATATACATCACAAAACAATGTGGCATCACAAAAATTGCTAGAAAAAATAGGGTTAAAACAAACCGGAACTACCCACCTTCCAGATGATGATGAGGAGTTATTTGTTTACTCTATTTCTTTCGAAGATATTTAAACTGCAGAAAACAAGTATATTTGATACTTCATTAGCACTTCTACAACATTGTCTAAGAATAGAGTAGTCCGATTTACAAAAAGGACAGGTATAATTTTACTTGCTTTACTAGCGATATTAATTGCAACAACCTTTTTATATATGCGAAAAAGTATATTTGGTAAGTCGCCTTCCGGTGAACACCTAGAAAAAATAAAACAATCCCCCAATTATTCAGATGGGGCTTTTCAAAATATAAGTGAAACTCCCCAATTGGCTGAAGGATATACAATGCCCGGTGTGCTCTATGATTATCTTTTTAAGAAAAAAGCACGATTAAAACCCAAAGGTGTTATACCTTCTGTGCGTACTGATATTAAGGCAATACCGACCAGCGAAGAGGTGTTGGTATGGTTTGGTCATTCCTCATATTACATGCAACTAAATGGGCTACGTATATTGGTAGACCCTGTGTTTAGTGGAAATGCATCGCCTATTCCAGGTACCACTAAATCATTTAAAGGAACAGACGTGTATACCGAAGATGATTTTCCAGAGATAGACTATTTATTTATATCTCACGACCATTATGATCATCTAGACTATAAAACCATGAAAGCGTTGCAGTCTAAGGTGAAGCAGGTAATATGCGGATTGGGCGTAGGCGCTCATTTGGAATCTTGGGGATATACAAAAGAACAGATAATTGAAAAGGATTGGCATGATTCTGTAGCAATGGGAGCTGAAGTAACGGCTCATTTGCTTCCAACACGGCACTTTTCTGGGAGAACGTTTTCAAGAAATTATACCTTATGGTGTTCGTATTTATTAGAAACACCAACAATGAAAATTTATATAGGAGGCGATAGTGGGTATGATACCCATTTTAAAATGATAGGTGATAAATTTGGTCCCATCGATGTCGCTATTTTAGAAAACGGACAATACAACAAAGCGTGGCGGTATATTCATTTGCTACCCGAAGAGCTTCCGGTAGCGGCCCAAGACATACAAGCCAAACGGCTTTTTCCAGTTCATTCGGGTAAGTTTGTGTTAGGAAACCATCCATGGGATGAACCCCTGAGAAAAATAAGCGAGAATATTAAAAACACAAATATAGGGTTAATCACTCCCAAAATAGGAGAAGTTGTCCGCTTAGCTGACACCACTCAAAACTTTGAAATGTGGTGGCGTGACGTAGAGTAGGGATATAGAGAGTTTTAATAAAATCGTATACTTACTACGGTTATTGCAATTTCCTAAAAATGAGTATATTTAGTTGGCAACCAATTTTAAATAGACTGTAATGAGAGCCTTTGTACTACTTTTCACTTTACTTTTAATTTTCACTACCAAGCTTAGTGCTTGCTCATGTATAGAAGAAAACAATTCGTTTCGTAAAAAGGTGAAGACGGAATATGTAGAATCCGATTTAATATTTACTGGAACCGTCCTCTCAAGAAAGGAAATTCCTAAAACATCAAGAAAAGTATTTGGAAGTGCTGTCGTGTTTACTTTTGAAGTATCAGAAATAATAAAAGGAAAACGACACCATTCTCAAATTGAAGTTATTACCAATAGTGATGGGGCTAGTTGCGGGTATGAATTTGAGGTGGGTAACACCTATTTGGTGTACTCAAGACAGTCTCATTATTACACTCCAGTGACTCAATCAAAATCTGATTTTATAACAGGTTTATGTTATAGAAATCAAAAACTAAAAAATGTTCGTAAAAAGGAACATCGTATTCTTTCTAGAATGGCACGGAAGCATAATTAGAATTGGCATAATTATGGTAGCAAGCTAGTACAACTGTTAACCATAAAATGTATTTCAATGAAAAAATTTCTACTCTTTACCGTGTTATGTATAAGTACTTTGTCAATCGCTCAAACCCCTCAATTTTCCGGAAAATATGAAAAGCGGACAAATACCAATGCTGGCTCTGTATTTGAATACACACTTGATTTAAAGGCAGATGGGACCTTTGCCTATCATTTTTATCGAAATATTGACGCTACGCAACCCGAAGAAAATCTCTACGGAAAAGGAACGTGGAAGGCAGACAAAAAAAGTGTTTTGTTTACGACAAATAAAGCAACCGATATAAATGAAAAATATACCTTAGACTTTACCGGTTCCAAAGCACGGTTTGTAAAAAAAAGAGTATGGGTTGAGGGACGTGAAATAAAAAAAACATACTTTTTATTTTATGATTCTGATCTCCGTACCATAAAAGGATTAAAGCTTTCTAAAAGCACTGACTAAAATTTCTTAACAAACATTTAGTAGTTTTAAGGAAAGTAAACACGGTGCTTACCGACTTATTTACCCAACCTTAAAGTTATAAATTATGAAAATTTCAGAATTTAAATATAGTATACTAGCAGCTGTAGTGTTTGGAAGTGTAGTAATGGCTTCTTGCCAAAATACTCAAAAGAAAAACACTGAGGGTACTTTGCAATCTGAAGACAGAACAGCCATGCAAGATGAAAAAAGCATGAAAACCGAAGATATAGCGATGAACGAAAAGTTTCCAGAAGCTAAGCCGGATTCATATTGGAAAAAAAACTTAACAGATGATCAATATGATGTTATGGTTAAAAAAGGTACTGAACCGGCCTTTAAAAACGATTATTATGATAATCACGAAGAAGGAATCTATGTAAGTGCTGCAACTGGAGAGCCATTGTTTAGTTCTGAGACTAAATTTGATTCAGGTACGGGGTGGCCTTCATTTACCAAGCCTATTAATGATGATGCGGTAATTTGGGTAAAAGACACCAGCAATGGGATGAACCGTAACGAAGTAATTGAAAAAGCAACAGGCCTACATTTAGGGCACGTATTTATGGATGGTCCCGCACCAACACACATTCGATACTGTATCAATTCCGCAGCATTGAAGTTTAAAAAACAATAATTTTATATAGATTAATACTAAAAGCCTTCTTTCTACAGAAGGCTTTTATACTATCGTGCCAACGCTACTTCACTACATAAAGTTGTTACCAATAGGATATTCCGAAGTCTTTTTTGAAAATGTTAAATACGGAGTATCTAGAACCTGTCTCTTATACACATCTGACGCTGCCGACGACT
>CAJXPE010000137.1 GCA_913057965.1 uncultured Marixanthomonas sp.
GATGTAGAGAGGTCTCGTGGGCTCGGAGATGTGTATAAGAGACAGATATTATTATTTGTGATATTATGATGCCAGAAGTAAATGGATATGGTGTTCTTAAAGACCTTTCTTTAAACGATACAACACAGCACATTCCGTTTATCTTTCTTTCGGCTAAAACAGAACACAAAGAAATTAGAAAAGGGATGGACCTGGGAGCAGATGACTACCTTACCAAGCCTTTTGAAGAAGATGAACTATTAAGCGCTGTAGAAAGCCGTCTGGCTAAAGCAAGTTTACTTTCAAGAATGATGGAAGGAAAAGTAGCCTCTGAACAAGAAAGCGAAGATGGTGTACGTAATTTAAATGAGCTTAAAAATTTTTTTGACGATCACGGAAAAGTAATAAAAATAGAAAAAGGGGAGGTTGTTTATAGAAAAGGGCAATACCCAACTATGATTTACCTAATATTAAAAGGAGTAATAAAAGCCCATATAATGGACGATAGTGCAAAGGAACTGATAACCGCCTTGTACAAAGCCGATGATTTTTTAGGGTTTACCTCATTAATGGAACGAGTAGCTTATACAGAGTCTGCAACTGCCGTAGAAGATGTTGAACTTGCAGGTGTAGCCATTTCAGACCTCAAGGAAATATTAGGAAAAAACAAAAATGTGTCCTTAGAGTTAATGAACGTATTGACCGATACACTATCTGATGTGAAGGAACAGTTATTGCAAATGGCTTATAGTTCCGTACGAAGAAAGACTGCACAGACCATCCTTCAGTTTGCAGAAGTACTTAATAAAAAACCTGAAGACGCTATCAAAATTTCCAGGTATGACCTCGCTAGTGTAGCCGGAATTGCAACCGAAAGTTTAATACGTACCCTTTCAGGCTTCAAGAAAAAAGGGCTTATCGAAATTGAAGGTAGAAACATCCGTATCTTAGACTTGGAAGGTCTTAAACAAGAAAATTAGTTTTTTTGTAAAACTGACCGTTGTCATTCTTTACACAAAACCATCACGTTACTTTTGCTTTAAAGTGAAATTAAAGTGATGAATGTATTAATCCCGACTGATTTTTCAGAGAATTCGTGGAATGCGATAGAATATGCTGTTTCTTTATTTAAAGAAGTATGCGTAACATTTCATTTATTACATGTTAATAATACCTCGAGTACTGAAATGGGCCCCGAAATACAAGGGAGAGGTGTATTACTTGCTGATAAAGATAAATTAAAAGTGACCACTCAATTACAAGAGTTAAAAACCCGGATTCTAGCTCAATATTCGTTTGATAAGCACAATTACAAAACTAGTATTGAATACACTTCTTTTATTAAAGGCGTACGTTTTCAAATTGCTAAAAATGAAATAGACCTTATTGTTATGGGAACTAAGGGCGCTTCGGGCATTAAAAAATATACCTTAGGTAGTAATGCTGGCGACGTAATTACAAAAGTAAAGTGTCCTGTTTTAGTAATTCCTGAACATGCCCATTATGAGAAACCAAAGCATATTGCTTTTCCTACAGATTTTAATCTATTCTATAAAGATAGAATCATTAAAACCTTAAAAGGCGTAACTCAATTACATGACTCTTTTTTAAATGTAGTTCATGTAGGAAATAAAGGAGTGTCATTAACTGACATTCAAGAAAAAAATAAAGATTTTTTAACCGAGAGTTTAGAAGAGCTAAAACATAGATTTTATACGTGTAATACGTTTAACCTAGAAGAAGCCATTCAAAAATTTGTAGAAAAAAAGCAAATTAATATAATAGCCATGGTGGCTAAAAATCTCAACTTTTTTCAACGTATCTTATTTAGACCTACCGTTAAAAAAATGAGCTATCAAACTGAAGTTCCTTTTTTAGTACTTCACGAATAAAAAGAAATAACGTTCACATTTTTAGTTATTCATCTTTTCCAATGGGGTGATCCTCATAAAAATCGTCAAATGTTTTATCGGTGGTATAAGTATCTGTCAATATTTTATAAACCGTATAAATAAAAAAGACCTGTCCCAATACGGTAAGATAGAATAACCAATTAAATGAAAATTCCAGTACCGAAAAAACCGTCACTGTCAATAACACAAACGTCGTAATGACTAACCAAGAAATGGCAGATAGTTTCATCTTTTCTTTTCAAGATAAACATTGCTCGTTAAATATATTCTTAAGAATACGCTAAATGTCAAATGGTTAACTGATAAATGTCATAGTATTTCTGGTCAAGTCTAGCTAACTTTGGTTCTATTAAAAACAGCACCAAATATGCAAAAAATAATCATCCCGACCGATTTTTCAGAAAATGCGCGCAATGCAGTACGATACGCCGTAGAACTTTTTAAGTATGATCGTTGCGAAATTACACTTCTTCATGCTTTTGCAGATGAGGTGTATGAAAATAACCTTGACATGTCGCGTTCTCTTTTTGAAGAATACAAGAAAAAAACAAAGCAAAGTGCTGAAAAGGAACTAGAAAACCTTTTAATATTCGTAAAAGAAGCTTCTCCCAACCCAAGGCACAAATATTCAGCTAATGCGGTGTTTTCAAATTTAATAGACGCAGTAAATGATTTGGCCGAAACTGATAACAGTGATATAGTGGTAATGGGAACTCGGGGACATACCGATGATCGCGACCTTACTTTTGGAAGCAATACATTACAGGTGGTAAAGTATGTAAGTTGTCCTGTACTCGCAGTGCCTTCCAATTATGCAGATTGGCACCCCAAAAACGTATTATTCCCTACACCATATCTAATGCCTTTTAGACGCAGGCAGTTGAAACTGCTTAATACATTGTGTAAAAAATTTAATGCTGTAATACACTTCTTGTACGTTTCAGAGTATGATAAGCTCTCTTTTCGACAACAGGACAATAAAGCATTTTTAGATTTATGTATGGAAGAAAACCAAAGACAGTTTCATACTACCACAGGGAAAGATATTGTAAAAGCGGTTAACAAGTATATCAAAAAAAATAAAATTGATATGCTGGTAATGGTAAACCACAGGCACTCATTTTTAGAAGATATACTGTACAGCAATACAATAGATAAAATAGGATTGAAAATACAAGTACCCTTTTTGATACTTCAAAATATACCACGCTAAAACTTAGAAAGAATGAAAAAAATCTTAATACCCACCGACTTTTCAAACAATGCGTATGCTGCGTTGTTTTATACTGTTAAACTTTTTAGTGACGAAGAAGTACAATTTTACCTATTGCATTCATTTGCCGATAGTGTCTCTGCGCTGACAAGCCGTGTTGATATTGGTAAATCTGAAAAACTGATGGACGAACTGTACGATGAAGCCGATAAGGACGGCAAACAGTTCATTCATCGTATTAACCGAGATTGTAATAACAAGTCACACAATTTTGAGTTTATTTCCACCTCCATGTCCTTGGTGCGGGGAACCAATAAACTGATTATAAAGTATGGTATCGATTTGGTAGTGATGGGAACCAAAGGGCGTACTGCTGCCGAAGATGTTCTATTGGGCAGCAATACCATTCAGGTTTTAAAAAAAATAAAAAATGCACCCTTATTGGTAGTGCCGCAGGAAATGGATTTTACAATACCTTCTGAGATAGCTTTCGCTACAGATTATAACGATGCATTTCCAACCGTAGGGATAATCCCTATGCTCGCTTTAGCTAAAAACTACCAATCAACTATTCATTTAGTGCACGTAGGTGAAAAAGCTACTATGGATACCCAACAGCAACAACATTTAAAACTAATTAAAAAAGCGCTTACAGACTGTAAAATAAAAACACATTGGATTTCTAAAGAAGGCAGTGTAGCAAACAGTATTGATAGTTTTGTTATTGATGAAGGTGTAGACCTGCTGGTTATGGTATATCACAGATACAATGCAATTGCTCGAATATTTAGGGAAGCAGTTGTAAAAAAAATAGGGAAGACTACCTCGGTACCCTATATGGTAATTCCTATAAGGGGTTAAAAATAATATTGCTCAAAAACCAATCTTTAATTAACAATTATAACTAAACCTTATAAAATCATGAAAAAGAAAATCTTAATACCTACCGATTTCTCAAAAAATGCATGGAATGCAACTACATATGTCATAAACCTTTTTAAGGGTGAACAATGTGAATTTTATATCCTTAATACATTTTATCTAGGAGGATATTCAACCGAAAACCTCTTGATTCCAGAACCCGGTGACGCAGCTTATGAGTCAATTAAAGAAAGTTCAGGAAAAAAGATGAGCAAATTAAAAACTCAGCTTAGTTATCGGGATGATTCACCGGAGCATCGATTTTATTTTCACAGTGAATTTGGCCCCTTGACCGAAGTTATCAAGAGAATGATAGAAAAAAAAGATATTGAGCTTGTTGTAATGGGTACCCGTGGCGAAACAGATTCAAAAGATGTGATTTTTGGTAGTAATACCATTAATGTAATGGAAAATATTCGGCTTTGTCCAGTTCTAGCCGTACCAGGAACCGTTTTTTTTAAAGAACCCAACGAAATTGTATTTCCAACAAGCTTTAAAACTCATTTTAAAAGAAGGGAATTAAAACATTTGGTAGCAATTGCAAAGTTGACAAACGCCCCTGTACGCATCCTTCATATTAAAAAAGAAGATAAACTGAGCAAAGAGCAAGAAGAAAACATGGCTTTATTGGAAGATATTTTGATGACAATAGAGTTCAGTCACCATACGTTGGAAAACATTGATGTAAAAAAAGGACTACATAGTTTTGTTCAAAGTAGGGAAAGCGAGATGATAGCCTTTATCAATAAAAAGCATACTTTTTTTGGTAGTATTTTTTCAAATCCTATGGTAAAGGATTTAGGTGTACATGCTAAGGTACCGGTATTGGCTATGCACGACATACGCTCATAATAATAAGTTATGAATCCCGACACTAGAACCATAGAATTGATAAAATCATCGGGGAAGCGTGTACGGTTTTCCATTGAAAAACTGAAAGCTTCCCTTAGGCATAGTGGTGCCGATACAGCAACTATCGATAAAATAACAAATACCGTACGCGACGAGCTGTACCAAGGTATTTCTACCAAAGAGATATATAACAGGGCTTTTGCGATGCTTAAAAAGAAAAAGCTGGAATATGCTTCAAAGTATAAATTGAAAAAAGCCATTTACGAGCTGGGGCCTACTGGCTTTCCCTTTGAAAAATTCATTGGTGCCCTTTATCAATATTCAGGTTATCAAATTAAAGTAGGGAAGGTACTGGAAGGAAGATGTGTGAGTCATGAGGTTGATGTAATTGCCCAGAAAAAGAATCACCATATTTTGGCTGAATGTAAATTTCACAGTGAAGAAGGTAGAAATTGCGACGTAAAAATACCGTTGTACATTCACTCTCGGTTTCAAGACGTCATAGAGTCTGACAAAGAAAACAAAGCTATACCTAAAGAAGGATGGGTGGTTACAAATACGCGTTTTACAAAAGATGCAGAACAATATGCCTTATGTGTAGGCTTACAACTATTAAGCTGGAATTACCCAACTGGTAATGGGCTAAAAGACCAAATCGACCGGTTAGGGCTCTATCCAATAACGGTTTCAACCTTGTTGTCTAAGCGTGAAAAGCAATTTTTGTTAAGCCGCGATGTGGTTCTGTGCCGCCAATTACTGAGTGACAAATTTTATCTGGATCATTTGGGCATCTCTGAAAAAAGAAAACAACGTATTTTTTCTGAAATATCCATTCTTTGTAACAAAAGCTAACCAATATGGCAACTGTACACGTTCAATTTTTAGGGGCTGCCGGTACGGTTACCGGTTCTAAATTTTATATAGAAACTCCTGATGGTAATTTTTTGATAGATTGCGGAATGTTTCAGGGATTGAAAAAACTACGGGAAGAAAACTGGAAGCCTTTTCCGGTAAATGTTTCAACAATAGATTATGTTCTTTTAACTCATGGCCATCTGGATCATACCGGTTACTTGCCACGCCTATTCAGGGAAGGTTTCCGAGGTAAAATAATTGGAACACCGCCTACCTTAGCTATTACGGAAATTATCCTGCTGGATAGCGCCAAAATACATGAAGAAGAAGCCGAACGCGCCAATAAAGAAGGATACTCTAAACACCAACCCGCCGAACCGTTTTATACTATTAAAGAAGCCGAAGCTACCTTGCGGTTGTTCGAAAATGCGGAAAAGGATACTTGGATTACCTTGACCGAACATATACAGTATCGGTTTCGATATAATGGTCATATTATCGGTGCTACTTTCATTGAACTTGACGTGTATGGGAAACGCTTTGTTTTCTCGGGCGATATTGGTCGTAGAGAAGATGCCTTGTTGTATCCACCAGAAAAGCCAGAATGGGTTGATTACCTTTTTTTAGAAAGCACCTATGGCAATCGGTTGCACCCCGAGGAAGATGTAGAAAGTCTTTTGGTACAACTAATACAAAAAACCATTGAGGAGCGCGGTACACTCATTATTCCATCTTTTGCTGTAGAACGGTTGCAAACCTTAATGTACCTGCTATGGAGTCTGTATCAAAAAAATAAGATTCCCAACATTCCTATTTTTATTGATAGCCCTATGGGGAGTAATGTCTTATCGGTATTTGAACGTTTTCCAGATTGGCACAAATTGACCCCTGAGCAATTTCATGCTATGAGCAACCGGATGAATGTTGTTGCTTCATTTAAAGAAACCTGGGAAACCATTGACGATTCGAGGCCAAAAGTGGTCATTGCCGGCAGCGGAATGGTTACAGGTGGACGAGTGCTCACCTATTTAAAACAGTTGATTGATCAATCAACAACCAATATCTTGTTGGTAGGGTATCAAGCCGAAGGAACCCGTGGACGCCAATTGCTAGAAGGAGCACACGAGTTAAAATTCTTTGGAAAATATTATCCCGTAAAAGCTTCTGTTCATCATGTGGAAAGCCTTTCGGCTCATGCAGATCAAAAAGGATTGCTAGATTGGGTACAAGAAATTAAAAATATACCTGAAGAAGTCTTTCTAATTCACGGAGAACCTACTGCACAAGATTCACTTCGGGTAAAGTTGAGAGATACCTTCAATTGGAGGGTTTCCATTCCCAAGCTAAAAGACAAAAGAACTTTTACTATAGGTTAAGTCATTTAAAAACTGATGGTTGTCATTTTTACTTCTATAATTTGAAAATATATTTAAGGTGATATTTAAAATAAAAAATTATGAAATATACTTTTATAATATTGATGTTTATTGCCTTTACTAATTGTTCTACAAGCAAGTTGGTAAACGAATGGAAAGATTCAGAAACTGAAACCTTTTCAGCCAATAAAGTATTGGTGGTAGGTATGACGGAAGACAAACAACTACGGCGAACTTTTGAAACCGAATTGGCAAAAGAGCTTGAAAAAAATGATATGATAGCTGTACGCAGTATTGATTTTTTTGAATCTTCATTCAATAATGCAAAACAATCTGAAGCAGATTTGAATATATTACAGCAAGAATTACTTGAAAAAGGCTTCGATGCTATTTTGTTGTCTAAAATTACGGGACAATACAGTAAGGTTACAGTTGTACAGGCTTATAGAAGCTTTGCAAAACCCTATCAATCATTTCGTGATTATTACTATTCTAATCAACATATTTACCAAAGAGAACAATCGGAAAGCTATAGAGTGTACACTAGTGAAACTTCCCTCTTTTGCATTTGTTTGGAAAAAGAACGAGAATTGTTGTGGCGTGGACAGATTGATATTTCAGCACCAAATACTTCAACAAAGGGCATTTCAGATTTTATAAAAACACTAATAAAATCATTAAAAGAAGAGCAAATATTAATCAACTTAGAATCTGTCTCTTATACACATCTCCGAGCCCACGAGACCTCTCTACATCTCG
>CAJXPE010000138.1 GCA_913057965.1 uncultured Marixanthomonas sp.
TGTATAAGAGACAGTTATAAAACAAGTAAAACAGACCATAACATAAACACCATTCGTCACGGATTTAATCTATTGGCACGCACAAAGGAATGGGATAAACTTAAGCGAGATATCATAAAAGAAAAAGATTTTTGCAACATCAATAATGATAATTTTACAGATAGTTTTACAGATTTTCTAACTGAAATAGGTTCTGAAAATGTTATTTCAAAGATTGAGAAATCCTTCAAATCCTTAAAAATTCCTACTAATTATATACAGAACTGTGAAGATATAATTACAGCCCTAAAGATCTACACTACTTCATTTGACGAATCCATTGAAATTTTAAAAAGCCTTTGTAATTCAAGTCAAAGAAAAGAACTGGATACAATTCTTGAAAGCATAAGGCTTTATCAAATTGAGAAACCATTTGTTGCAAATGCTTCTAATTATGGTGTTCCTCAAAATAGACAAAGAGTCCTTTTCATAGGGTGCCGTAAAGACCAGAAATTTATTTCAGAAATTCCACCGACAGTTTCGGAAGAAGAAAAAGTTACCATTTTTGAAGCTCTGTACGATTTAGACTTTGTTGGCAATAATCAAGAAGCACATCATTATGAATTAGTTGAAGTTTCGAAACAATTTAATGGAACTGCAAAAAAAATGATTAAGCTTCTCAAAAAAAGAGATATTGATGGAAAGCTTAATTCAAAAACAGGAAAATCGTTTTCCGAATGGTCAAAAAATGGACGCTTAATTGAGCGCTATAAACCACAGGCAAAACCCTTTTATGTGAAAAATACGATAGCACTTGAAAATGGGGAAAAGTATTTTGATACACTAAACAATCATAAAACGAGCAATCAAAATAACAAAGTGATAAAACGACTTGAAATAATCCTAAAAAATGGCGATTATAAAGAATCTCAAGTTGAACTTAAAAAACGTGGGCTTTCTTCAAATAAAAGGAACTATAATGTTTTAAAACCTGAAAAACAAAGTTCAACCATAATGACGATACCTGATGATTATATTCATTACAATTCGCCAAGAGCATTAACTGTAAGGGAAATGGCTCGCTTGCAATCTTTTGATGATTCTTTTGTGTTTCAGGGAAAACGTTCAACAGGTGGGAATAATAGAAAGACAGAAGTACCGCAATATACGCTTGTAGGTAACGCAGTGCCGCCTTTACTAGCTAGAGCTGTCGCCAACGAAATTTTAAAGAATATTAAATGAGAAAACTTTCTAAGTCTGAAGAAAATAAAATAAAGCTACTTACAAAAAATCAAGTTTCTCTTACTTTAATTGAGCCAACTGAGACTGGATTAAAAAAATCCATTATGGATGCTACAGGCTCTGTTCGCAATTTTTTGAAAAGTGAAGATATTCATGACTACGAATTGCAAGGACAAGGACCAAAAAATAAAGTTTTGATACCCACAATTATTCATACAGGATTTAAAACAATAAAATCGAAAGCCTCTTTATATAGACCTATTACTAAAAGTGGAGACCCAAGAATATGGTTTTATAGTTTAAGAAAAATTGCTGATGCAAATGACATTATTGCCATAACCTATTTTGACAGCGGTTTTCAAATTTTTAACCTTACGAAATTGGACGTTGAGACTCTAATAAATTCTTCCATTCAAAGCCCTTTCAAAGACTTAATCATCGAGATAAACAGTACTGAAAATGAGGTAGCTTTTGAACTATTGGTAATGTTAAGGAAAATAGCCAACGCAGGGCCTATTCCATCGATGGTTGATGCAGACACATCTGTTGGACGAACTTTGGAAACAGCACTCGGGATCGATATCAATTCATCTAAAAAACCAGATTATAAAGGAATTGAGCTTAAATCATTCCGTAATAAAAGGGCCAATCGCAAAAATCTATTTGCCCAAGTGCCAGATTGGAAATTAAGCAAGTTCAAAAGTTCCGCTGAAATATTAGATGCATTTGGTTATGAACGTGGAGCAGATTTTAAATTATATTGTACGGTTTCAGCAATAACCAGAAATTCGCAAGGGTTGAATCTGCGGATTGATAATGATGTTAAACAACTAATTGAAAACTCCGAGAAACCCGAGATTGGAGATTTTGTAGTGTGGACATTAGAGAAACTACATAGCCGACTTAAAGAAAAACATAAAGAAACTTTTTGGGTCGAAGCAGAAAGTACTGAAATTGGTGGTAGAGAGCATTTTCAATACACTTTAGTTGAGCACACCAAAAAACCGATAACTGCTCAATTTGACTTGTTGATTGATCAGGGGATTATAACACTCGATCATTTAATAAAACGAAATGCCGAAGGACGGGTCAGGGAAAAAGGACCTTTATTTAAGATTAAGCCAAGAGGCATTGAATTGCTTTTCCCACCTAGTGAAAACTACAATTTAATAGCATAGCGGATTTATTAACGTTACGAATCACAACCAAAACTTACTCATACTCCCCTTTCAAATTCTCCAACATGTTCTCCGTCATTTCATCTAACGAATATTTATGTTGCCAACCCCAATCTTTTCGGGCTTGGCTGTCGTCGATACTGCTTGGCCAGCTATCGGCAATTTCTTGTCTAAAGTCGGGTTTGTAGCTAATTGTAAACTCGGGGATGTGTTTTTTAATGCTTTCCGTCATTTCTTCAGGGTTAAAACTCATCGCGGACAAATTATAAGAACTCTTTACTTTAATGTCTTTTTCATCCGCTTCCATGATGCTTACGGTGGCTCTAATAGCATCTTCCATATACATCATCGGTAAGGTAGTCTCAGCATTTAAAAAACAGATATAGTTTTTATGTTTTAAGGCTTTGTGGTAAATATCGACCGCATAATCGGTGGTTCCGCCACCAGGAAGGGTTTTATAACTAATAATCCCAGGATAGCGTATGCTTCGAACATCTACGCCAAATCGTTTGTTGTAATATTCACACCAACGTTCTCCAGTTTGCTTGCTTATTCCGTATACAGTAGAAGGTTCCATCACGGTACGTTGTGGGGTATCTTGTTTAGGGGTTGTAGAACCAAAAACCGCAATACTCGAAGGCCAGAATACTTTATCTACTTTCCCTTCTTTAGCTAGGTTCAACACATTAAAAAGGGAATTCATATTTAAGTTCCATGCTTTCATAGGGAATTTCTCGCCAGTGGCTGAAAGCATAGCTGCCATTAAATACACATCGGTGATTTCGTAATTAATGACTACATCTTGAACGGCATCATAATCCATAGCATCTAATACCTCAAACGGGCCACTTTCCATCAACTCATCGTCTCCTTCGCGAATATCGCTGGCAACGACCTTATGATTGCCGTATTTTTCACGAAGAAAGTTAGTAAGTTCAGTTCCTATTTGCCCGCAGGCACCTATAATGAGAATTCTTTTTTTCATAGTTAATGTAAATATGGGAGCGCAAAGGTACAATTTATTGAAGGGACTTCTTTAACATAAAACACACTTAATTTTATAGATAAGCTTTATCTTTGTAGGTAATAGGTACTTGCATAATGAATCAATCTTTATCTTCTTTTTTAGCGGTTTTAGTGGCTCTAATTCTTTTTAGTTGTGGCGATGAAAAAAAACAAAATGAGGTAAGCAATCCAATAGAGGAAACAAATACGGTATACGGAAATAAAAACATTTCGTTTCCTCAGCTTTCAGAAAAAGTGCGTTCGTATACCAGTCAATGGGGTGCTTTTGAAGATTTTGAAGCCGAAGCGAAAGCCATTAATGGCGCTACGCTTGAAGAGCTAAAAAACCGTACGGAGCGCTTAATGAGCTTTACAGATTCCATTGTAAAAAAACTACCCGATACGTTAGCGGTACAATCTATACAATCTCGTGTTATGGTGGCACAGACAAGAGCGCATTTATTAGATCAATTGGTTCATAGAACCCGAATAGATTCTGTTAGACTTCAAAACTATATTGACGAGATGAACATAGCCGCTAGTAATTTGTTTATTCAGTTAAACGATAAGTTTAAAAAAGATGCGATAGACCAACAGCGTATTGATACTGAAAAGAAGGAAATTGAAAAGCAAAAAAGAAAGCGAGATTCGATATTTCAGCAAGAAATAAAAGATAAAAATAAAGAGTAAGTGTAACAATATCAATTTTTTGATACTTATATAAATAACGTAAACTTTAAAAAATTACTAATTCAATAACCAGACAATGAAAACAAATATGCTAAAATCTGTTTTTGCTGTAGCAGTTCTTACTCTTGCGGTAAGTGCTTGTGATGACAAAGACAAAAAAATGGCGCAAGCCGATGAAGAAGAACACGGAATTATCCTGTCAAATATGGATACAACCGTGAATCCAAGATCCGATTTTTATAGCTACGTAAACGGTTCGTGGATGAAAAACACTGAAATTCCTGATGATGAAGTACGTTGGGGTGGTTTTGGTGTATTAAGAGACAAAACAAACCAAGATATGTTGGGAATCCTTGATAGAGCTAACAAAAGCGATAAGTATTCCGACGATACAGATCAAGCAAAAGCATTAATGATTTATGAATCTAAATTGGATACCGTAGCAAGAAATGAAGCGGGCGTAAAACCAATCCAGCCTGCACTTGATAAAATTGCAAGTATTTCTTCTGTAAAAGATTTGCAAAAAGTAGTGACTGAAGACGCTACCTTGGTAAGCCAACCATTTTTTGGTATTGCAGCATTTTCTAACCCTAGTAACAGTGCAATGAATGCGGCATATGTTACACCTGGTGGATTAGGATTGCCAGATCGTGATTATTACACAAACACAGATGCTAAATCTATTGAAATACGAAAAGAGTATGTAAACCATATTACACGAATGCTTCAATTTTTAGGCGATAGCGAAGAAGAGGCACGGAAACAAGCAGAAACAATTTTAGCTTTTGAAACTAAATTAGCTGAGCCTAGATTGGATAAAGTGGCAAGTCGTGATTTCAGAAATTTCAACAACCCACGTTCTATCGAGCAGGTACAAGAAATGATACCAGCTATTTCTTGGAAAGAAGCGTTAAAAGATCTTGGTGTAACAAAATCGGTAGATACTTTAATCGTTATGCAGCCTAAGTACATGGACGTTGTAGAAAAAACGTTGGAAAAAGGGGAAGTTGAAAAATGGAAAACCGTATTGCGTTGGGCTACCTTAAACAATTCTGCAGGGATGCTTACAACCGATATTGATAAAGCAAACTGGGATTTTTACAGCAAATACCTAAACGGAAGTAAAAAGCAAAAACCAGCTGACGAAAGAGCGTTGAGTACTGTAAACGGTACTGTTGGAGAAGCTGTAGGTAAATTGTACGTAGATGAAATGTTTCCACCGGAAGCAAAAGAAAAAGCTGAGAATATGATTGAAAATATCATCGCAGCATATAAAGAACGTATTAATAAGTTAGAGTGGATGAGCGACAGCACAAAAACGAAAGCTATTGAGAAGTTAGACAAGTTTACTGTAAAAATTGCATATCCAGATACGTGGGAAGATTATTCTACAATGGAAGTAAAACCAGGTAACAGTTATTATGATAATATGGTTGCTGTAGGGAAATGGAACCTAAAAGATAATCTTGATAAGATTAACGAGCCAGTTGATCGTACAGAATGGGGCATGTCTCCACAAACGGTGAATGCGTATTTCAATCCATTTAATAATGAGATTGTATTCCCAGCAGCTATTTTACAGCCGCCTTTCTACGATTATAAAGCAGATGAAGCTGTTAATTACGGTGGAATTGGAGCTGTAATTGGTCACGAAATTTCTCACGCTTTTGATGATAGCGGTTCTCGTTTTGACGCTAACGGAAACTTAGTGAACTGGTGGACCGATAAAGATCTTGAGAACTTTACCGAAAGAGGAAACCAATTGGCTGAACAATACAGCAATATTGAAGTATTGGACAGCGTATTTATCAATGGTAAATTTACCTTAGGTGAAAACATTGGTGATTTAGGTGGTGTATTGGGAGCGTATGATGGCTTACAACGTTTTTACGAAAAGAACGGACGTCCAGGGAAAATCGATGGATTTACACCAGAGCAACGTTTCTTTATGAGTTGGGCAACTGTTTGGCGTACGAAGCAACGTGACGAATCATTGAGTGAGCAGGTTAAAACTGACCCACATTCTCCAGGTCGTTACCGTGCAACACAACCGTTACAGAATGTAGATGCTTTTTACGAAGCGTTTGATATTAAAGAAGGTGATTCTATGTGGTTACCGCCACAAGACCGCGTTCGAATTTGGTAATTCGTATTCTATAAAATGAAAAAAGGGCCGTTATGGCCCTTTTTTTATGCGTTGTTTTTTTGGTTTTCTTGAAGATAAATAAACCCCTAAAAATATCAGTGCTGCAGCTAGTATACGTATCGGAGTGAGCGTATCGGCACCTAATAAAACAGCAAATAATACCGCCAAAACAGGTTGTAAGTAAATAAATGCACCAATAGTTGATGGGCTTAATTGTTTCAGTGCGTAAATATTGAATAAATACGTTAAAACTGTGGTTCCAACCACAACGAAGGCTAATTTCCAAATGGCACTAAAGGGGAGGTTAACCCAGTCAACCGCTGTAAATTCTGAAATACCTATCGGTAAATTAATAAGCACTGCAAATAAAAAGAAAAGCTTCATCAAGGTAATCGAACTGTATTTCGCCACCAAGGGTTTCACAATGATGAGGTAAAGCGAGTAGGATGTTGCGTTTATAATAAACAACAAATTCCCTAACGGAATATTAGGTGCATTGGGTTGAACCTGAATACCAAAAAGAATTAAAACCAACGCTCCCGCTAAACCAATGGTAATACCAAACGATTTTCGCAAGGTAATACGTTCTTTTAGAAATATAGCCGAAAGAATAAGCAACAAAACGGGCGAAATAGTTATCACAACCGAACTGTTTATCGGCGTGGAAAGACTTAGTCCTTTAAAAAACATAAGCATATTTATCACCATTCCAAAACAAGCACAGGCTATAATGCGGAACCAATCTTTCTTGTCAATTTTTTCCGAAGGATAAAAAATACTAAGTGCCCAAAATATCACAGCGGCACCCCCTACACGCAGTAAAATAAATCCGTAGGGTTCAATTACCGAAGGCATTAACCCTTTTGCAATGGTGTGGTTTAAGCCATAAATAGCACTGGCCGCAGTTGCAGCTATCAAAGCTAATACACGGCTACTCATGTATTGTTGTGGATTGATTCTTTAGCAGCTTCAACTGTTTTTTTACTGTTGCCAATAAAAATTTCGTCATTATTTACAATTACAGGGCGTTTTAAAAAAGTATAATGCTCTAACAGTAGGTTTTTAAAATCCTCTTCCAGTAATTGTTCGTCTTTTAGATTTCGTTTTTTATATAATTGAGCGCGCTTACTAAATAGGGCTTCATAGGTGCCTACTAAATTATAAAGTTCCTCCAGCTCATCTTCTGTGATGCCTTGGGTTTTTATATCTTGAAGTTGAAAAGATTGTGGAATTTCAATTTCTTTCATAATACGTTTGCACGTATCGCAACTGCTTAAATAATATACTTTTTTCATAATCTAGATGTGTTAGTTTACTCTATTGAAAAGGCTAAAAATTTCTTAGCTTCCTTTATTGGTATCTTTAATTCAATAGGACCTTCTGCATAACTGGCAATGTCGTATTGGTTATAAATTATAATCACGTTTTCTTTTGTAAAACCAATGTTTTTAGGAAGATAAAACGTTTCATTTTCAAACCAAAAACCAGTTGAATTTATGGATTCCCCTTCTGAAATATCATGTTGCTGTCTCTTATACACATCTCCGAGCCCACGAGACCTCTCTACATCTCGT
>CAJXPE010000139.1 GCA_913057965.1 uncultured Marixanthomonas sp.
TTTGAAGATACCGATGATAATCCACGTACTGCTTCCGATTTGGAAATACAGGATTTTATCTATCGCGGCCTTAATTTTTTCTATCTCTATAAAGCGGACAAACCCGAACTTGCCGATGATGCTTTTTCCGATGAGCAGGAACTGAATAATTTTTTAAGTAGTTACGATTCTCCTGAAAGCCTATTCGATTTTTTAACCGTACCGCAGGATCGTTTTAGTATTTTAGTAGATGATTACATCGAATTGGAGAATTCACTTTCCGGAGTTTCCAAAAGCAATGGAATGGAATTTGGCTTAGTACGCTATCCCAATAACCCCACAAATGTGTTTGGCTACGTACGATATGTATTACCAAATACCGATGCAGAAACAGAAGGATTAGAGCGTGGAGACATTTTTAATACAATCGATGGACAACAGCTTAATGAAAACAACTTTAATGCGCTCCTAACCCAAGACACTTACACCATTGGTCTCGCGACTTTTGATGGAACTAACGTAAACTCCACCGGAGAAACAGCTTCACTTACTAAAAAACAATACACAGAAAATCCAGTTTATATTGCAAAAACATTAGATGTTGAGGGACAAAAAATTGGATATATAATGTATAATGCATTTACAAAAGATTTTGACAATGACCTCAACGCCGCTTTTGGCTCTTTGCAAGCAGATGGTGTGACCGATTTGGTTTTAGATCTCCGCTATAACGGTGGTGGTGCTGTAGAAACAGCCGTGGATCTTGCTAGTATGATAACAGGTCAATTTAATGGAGAGCTTTTTTACACCGAACAATGGAATCCCGATCGCCAAGATGAATACGCCGAAAATGGTCTTTTTGATTCATCCATTAGTGATGGAACCGCAACCAATAGCTTACAATTAACCAATGTGTATATTCTAACAACGGGACGCACTGCTTCAGCAAGCGAATTGGTGATCAATAGTCTTGATCCTTACATAAATGTAGTACAGATTGGTCAAAATACAACGGGAAAATTTCAAGCTTCTTTTTTATTGTATGACGCACCGGCGCCAGGTTTTAGACGTAGCCAAGCAAACCCGAACCACACATACGCTATGTTACCGCTAGTGTTTAAAACTGCCAACGCTTCCGGAAACACCGATTATGTGGACGGACTAACACCAGATATCGCTATGGATGAAGACTACGCCAACCTAGGCACGCTGGGTGATGTAAACGAACCTTTTTTGGCTACTGCCCTTTCCGAAATAGCGCCTGGTTTTCCTAAACCAGAAAATAAGGGTGCCTCTAACCCTTTAGAAGAAATTTCTGAAAGCAAAGCTAACTCGCCTTTGTACCAAATTATGTTGGCTGAACATTAAATCAATCAACTCATAAGTTAACCATAAGAAAATAGAAAAGCCGTCTAAATCAACATTAGACGGCTTTCTAAAATAAAAATGAAATTGGCTAATTAATCATTCTCATAAAATCCGTTTGGACCAACTCCTACGGTATAAGTTTCTAATAACGTTCCGTCCAAGCTGTATTTAAAAGCTTTGCTATTTGATGAAAAATCACCGCCATCACTTATATAAATACCATCTTCTTCCACGTTAAAACCGTACATAACACCGTATTCTGAATTGGATTCATACGTTAATACTGGCTCTGTAGAGATGTTGTTTTCATCAACACCAACACTATATACAGAAGCTCCAGAAGTGAAGTACACTAAATCATCTTCTACCACCAAGTTACTAGCTCTTCCTATTTCTGAAGGAACTGAAACCGTATCGGCTATTTCATTGCTACCAAGGTCTATTTCGAACACCTTAGATTGTACGTCAAATCCGGACGTCAATACGTATAGCACACCATCTTCAACCTTAAGAGAATTTGGAGAATTGTTAGGACCAAGATCTATAGTAGCTTCAACAGTATTGCTTTGTGGGTTAAAAATAGAAATAGAGTTTCCATCTCCGTAATAACCGTTTGCTATGTATAATTTTCCGTTTTCTTCCAACACTTTTTCAGACCAATTATTAAGGTCGATTCGAGTTGTACTGTAGTCTTGAAGATTGATTGCCGTAAAAAAGTCATCATCGCCAGTTGAAAAGTCACCAGTGTTTGTCACATACGCAAAACCATTGGCTACAGCACCATACCGAGGAGCTTCAAAATCACCGGTTACCGTTGCGATGTATTCAAATGTATATCGGTCTACAACGGTTACACTATTGGCCGATCCTGAAATGATAAACGCACGGGTGTCGTCGAAAAACATGTTTTGCAAAAAGCTACCAATTTCGTCTGCATCAGGATTGACACTTCTGAAAATATCATTTACCAAAATTCCGTCATCACCTAAAAAAGCGATGGATGCTGTGGCAGGGTTTCCATTTCCTTCATTAAGTATAAACGATCCATTATCGTATTCACCCAAAGGCTCACCACCGTCATCATCGGTTATTGCATCGTCATCACTGCTACATGATGAAAAACTAAAGGATACTACTAAAGCTAAAATTAAAAGACTAACTATTCTTTTCATTGTATTTAAAAATTAAGGTTTATATGTAAATTGTAATTTCTTCCAGGCATTGCTCTACTGGCAACACTCTCGTATGCAGTATTTAATAGGTTACGTACTGTAAAACCTAATGTGTGATTTTTATTTTTTCCGAAGGAATAATCCAATCCTACTGTTGATAAATTGTAGGCATCTACATTAAACTTAGGATCATTATCTGAATTGGTAAACACCTCGCCCACGTACAAAAATTGATAATAAGCTGAAAATCGGTCGAGAGCATATCCAAGCGTGGCCGTCCCTTTATGATACGGCACGTAAATTAATTGCTTGTCGGTTTTATCGTTTTTTGAAACCGTATATGCATAGGTTGCATTGGCAGAAAAATGATGTTTGCCAATGGTATGACTCCAACCTAACTGACTTTCAAGACCGTAAATTTTTACTCTGTCGGTATTTACAGGCATCCAAGCAGAACCATTGGGCAGCCACCTAATCATATCTTGTATCGCATTATAATAGGTTGTGACTCCTACTTCAAAATTTTGAAAGTTGAAATGGTTTCCTAATTCGGCTTGATACGACGTTTCAGGTTTTAAATCCGGATTCCCGCTTCCTTGCCAGTATAGATCGTTAAATGTTGGTATTCTGAAATTTTTAGAGGTATTTACCTTAATTGTGTAAAAATCGGTTGCTCTAAAACTCGCTCCGGCCGAGTACAAAAACTGACTCTCATAGGTATTGGTAATCTCTTTCCGAGTAGTGATTTCATATAAAAATCGATTGGACACGTTATGTTTCAACAACAGATTAAAAGCAGTGATATTTCGGGTTTCTTGCTGAATATTGGTTCCTTCGCCTTTATTTTGAGTAAAATCTAGTACGCCATTTACTCGTATGTCTTCAGAAATAGTAAAACCGGCATCGTACTTAGCTACAAAACTTTCTACGTTGGCGGTAGAAAAATCAGGCTTCTCTATATTGGGGAAGTATTTATATTCTTCGGTTAAGTAAGCAAGCTTTAATTTTGAAGTGAAATCAGTAAAATTTCCTTTCCATTCCAATAAATTTCGAGTGTTGAAATCTTTGTATTTAGTAGGTAATTCCGAGGGGAAAATCAATGAAAAGTGACGCTCTCCATCATACACGTAATTATATAAGGTTAGCGTGTTGTCTTCATCAATCTTGTAGCCAATAGTGGTGTTAACACTTGTGTTGTAAAATGATCCGTTTAAATTTTTACCTTCTTTTTCTACATATTCAAAATCGTTTTCAGAACCACTTCGGTTAACTGCTATTTTCGTACTGAAAGTATTTGTTGCCACTTCACCAGTATATGTAACGCCATAGGTATCAAAGCTCCCATAATCTAATGACACCGAATTTCGAAACCCTTTTTTATAACTTAGCGTGTTAGTTAGATGAATAGTTCCGCCAATGGCTCCACTTCCGTAGAGTACGCTTCCACCACCACTTCTAACAGTTAGTTCATCAAAAACCGTTGGATTGATGGTGTTAAAATCGGTTTGCCCGTTTAATTGTGAATTGATGTTGATACCATTCCAAACTACAGCCGTTTGTTGCGCGGTCGTTCCTCTAAAAGATGGAGAAGAAACCATTCCGGCACCGTTTTCTTTAAAATAAATGGTGGTATTGGTATTCAGTAAATTGGTGAGAGAGGGTTTACTTTTTCGTATAATACTATCGGTAAGGATTGTCGTTTCTTGGGTATTGCTAAAATCTTCTAGCTTAGTATCGGCAACAATCAGCACTTCCCCTAAATCGATAGGTTTATCCTGCCCATACAATGTAGAGGCAAACATAAAAGTTGCTAGAAATAGGAATATAGAATGTTTCATACACCAAAAACCTTTTTCCCGAAGGTTGTTTTGTTTCGTTAACAAATCTTGGCAGGTCTCCTGGCTTACCTTTTATATGAACCTTCCCGTGCTAATAAAAACACAGTGGTGAAGTTTTCATAATCTCAAAAAATGAGACGGCGTACAGTTGCGGGAACAGCTTCGGATTATAACCGAATTCCCTTTTTAAGAGAATCTTTACTCGTTGGTAGAGATACTCACCAAAATTCGATGCAAAAATAAGATTTTATTTTCGTTGCACCACCCAAACAAAAACCTTTATTTTTGGATATGCAAAAAATCGTCTTACTTACCTCCGTTTTGTTTCTTCTTTTTTCGTGTAAGGAGAACAAAAAATCAACTCAAATAGAATCTGAAACCACTTCTAAAAACAAAAGTGAAAAGCAGGTTGCCATCAACTATGCAAACGGATTTACAATTGACAAACACGACGGGTACAAAGTAATTACTTTAAAAGAACCGTGGCCAGACACCGACACAGAGTTTACATACGCTTTGGTTGAAGAAAAAGGTTCACTTCCTAAAAATGCTGAATTTGATGCGGTCGTAACTGTTCCTGTAAAAAATATTGTGGTAACCTCAACTACGCATATTCCCTCGTTAGAGATATTAGGCGAAACAAAGTCACTAATTGGATTTCCAAACCTGTCTTATATATCGTCTGAAGAAACAAGAAAGCGAATTGATGCAGGCGATATTACAGAGTTAGGTAAAAATGAATCCATTAATACTGAAGTGCTGATCGATTTAAACCCTGACTTGGTAGTAACTTTTGCTGTAGAAGGAAACAACAAAACGGTTTCTACCATCGAAAAAACAGGAATTCCGGTATTTTACAACTCCGATTGGACCGAACAATCGCCTTTAGGAAAAGCAGAGTGGATTAAGTTTTTTGGAGCACTATTCAATAAAGAACAAAAAGCAGATAGTATTTTTACAGAAATTGAAACCAATTATATTTCAGCAAAAGAAAAAGCTGCAAAAGCCACTACCTCACCTACTGTTATTAGTGGAGCCATGTTTAAAGATGTTTGGTATATGCCTAAAGGCGGCAGTTGGGGGGCGCAATTTATAAAAGATGCCAACGGAACTTATTTATGGAACGATACCGAAGGTACGGGAAGCCTCTCGCTCAATTTGGAGTCAGTTTTAGAGAAAGGAAAAGATGCCGATTATTGGATTGGCCCCGGACAATTTTCTAGTAAACAACAACTAAAAGATGCGCACTCGGTGTATAGTGAGTTTTCAGCGTATCAAAACAATAATATCTTCTCAAACACAACTTTAGTGGGCGAAACGGGCGGCGTAGTTTATTACGAATTGGCCCCCAACCGTCCAGACATTGTGTTAAAAGACATTATTAAAATATTACATCCAGAAGTGCTTCCAGAACACGAATTGTACTTTTTTAGTAAATTGAAATAAGTATGCAAACCACCCAAACATATCGGGCTTATTTTATAATCTTATGCTTTTTTTTATTTGCTGCTTTTTTGGTGAATTTAAGTTTAGGATCGGTTTCTATTCCTTTGGATGAAGTAGTAAAAGGGATTTTTGGTGGGAATGCTTCCAAAGAAACCTGGAATTATATTATCATCGATTACCGCTTACCCAAAGCCATAACCGCAGTCTTAGCAGGCGGCGGACTCGCAGTTTCTGGGTTGTTGATGCAAACCCTTTTTAGAAACCCCTTGGCAGGTCCTTTTGTATTGGGGTTGAGCAGTGGTGCCAGTTTAGGAGTTGCACTTTTAATTTTAGGTGCTGGCGCTTTTGGCGGTTTTTTAGGAACCGCTCTGGTAAGCGAATGGAGTTTGGTTATCGCATCAGCAATAGGTAGTTTTTTAGTTCTTTTAGCGGTATTAATGGTTACGTTTCGGGTAAAAGATACCATGGCGATATTGATTATAGGATTGATGTTTGGTAGTGTTACCGCTGCAGTAGTAGCCGTGCTCTCCTATTTCAGTAATGCTGAAAAACTACAGCAATACATTTTTTGGAGCTTTGGGAGTTTAGGCAATCAATCGTGGCAAGGTATTTTAATTTTAAGTTGTTGCACGTTTTTAGGTCTTTTTATTGCTATTGTAAGCAGTAAATCGTTAAACGCATTGCTTTTAGGAGAAAACTACGCCAAGAGTATGGGGCTCCATATAAAACGCACCACCTTTTTGATCATCATTGCCACTAGTGTGTTGGCTGGAAGTATCACGGCCTTTGCAGGCCCCATAGCCTTTGTAGGCCTGGCCGTTCCGCACATTGCACGGCAGTTTTTTAAAACCTCCAATCATCTGGTTTTAATCCCAGCGGTTTTAATTTGTGGTAGCCTGTTAATGTTGATATGCGATACCATTGCACAACTTCCTTTTAGTGAATATACATTACCTATAAATGCTATCACATCTCTAATTGGCGCCCCAGTTGTAATTTGGTTATTGGTTAGAAAACGTAAATTGCTGTTTTAATGGCTGCGGAAACAAAACATATCACCTTACAAGCACAAAATTTAAGTGTAGGATATTTCAAGAAGAAAGAAGGAATACCTGTCTCACAAAACATAAACTTCAGTTTTTCTGAAGGAGAGCTAATCGGTTTAGTGGGTGCTAACGGAATTGGTAAATCTACATTGCTGAGAACGTTAGCTGGCATGCAACCGAAGCTTTCTGGAAACATTCTGATTAAGAGGAAGCCTTTGCAGGCCTATTCAACTTTAGAACTAGCCAATCAAATAAGTGTGGTATTAACCGAACCACCAGCTTCTAAAAATCTAACTGTTCTAGAACTTATTTCTTTAGGAAGGCAACCCTACACCAGTTGGATGGGCACACTAAGTGAAAAAGATAAAGTGGCAGTAAACAAAGCACTTCAAGCTACCGAAACCCAAGCGTTAGCCGAAAGAAAGTGTTTTGAATTGAGCGACGGACAACTGCAACGCGTAGCCATCGCAAGGGCTTTGGCACAAGATACACCTATTATCATTCTCGACGAACCTACTACGCACCTAGATTTATACCATCGTGCGTATATTTTAAAATTATTGAAGAAACTCGTTTCAGAAAATAATAAAACAGTCTTATTTTCAACTCACGAAATAGATTTGGCCATTCAACTGAGTGATAAAATGATGGTCATGACAGACAAGGCCAGTTATTTTGATACGCCTTGTAATTTAATTGAAGCTGGTCACTTTGATGCTCTTTTTCCGAAGGACACCATTCATTTCGATAACACAACGGGACGGTTTAGTATTAAAAAGTAACCATTCTTGATAAGTCTCCTTATTATTTTCATGCTGTAGTTTTCAATTTAGTATCTTTACGATATTGGTGATAACCCTGTCTCTTATACACATCTGACGCTGCCGACGACTCCTTACG
>CAJXPE010000140.1 GCA_913057965.1 uncultured Marixanthomonas sp.
GGCTCGGAGATGTGTATAAGAGACAGCGTTTTGGGTTTCAAAACTTTCTCAAATGTAGATCACGATTAAAGCACTCCATAATTTTTAGCCCTACCAAAATCACTCATAGGTAAAAAACGAACATAGTTTTACCACTCAAATAAGTTTAATTAATTGATAATCAAAAAGTTATTGTGTATGTGAATTTCAGAAAAAGAAACAGGTTAATTACCCAAAGCTTGATAGATAGGCTGATAAATCGGTGGCGGAATGGGTAATATTCAATTTTTTACGTAATCGAGTCCGGGCATTTTCAACCGATTTTGAAGATTGTCCTGTAATTTGTGCAATCTCTTTTGAAGTTAGATTCAATTTTAATAACGCACACAACCTCTTGTCACGAGACGTTAAATCGGGATGCTTGTCTGAAAGATTTTTATAGAAGGATTCGTGTACTTGCTCAAAGCGCATTTCAAATTCTTCCCAAATATTACTTGAAGTATCCCGCTTGAGTCTTTTGGCAATATAATCGATTGCTCTTTGAGTTTCTTTTTTTGCTGCTTTCCGTTTTACCTCTTTTAAATCTTGCAGAATTTCTTCTATAATTTCGGTATGGTGTATCTCTACCATCGCTTTACCGATAAGCTCTTTATTTTTAAGTTGAAGATTAGTGTCGAGTTCTTTCTGTTTGGCAACTGCTAATTGTTTTTCTAGTTTGGTGTTTTTAAGTTTATTCCGAAATCTATATAACAACATTCCTAGCAGTAGCAATACAGAAACCAAACTCAAGAAAAGAACATAATTTCTAAACTGTCTTTTGCTATCCTGAAGTTCCCGTATTTGTTCTTTGTTTTTATATTCCTGCTCTACCTTTATTTTTTCAACGTTAGCAGATTTTTCTTCTAAATTTAAACTGTCTCTTACGGCATCGTATTTCTGAAAATATTCCGCAGCATTTTTATAATCATTTGTTTTTAAATACGCTCTATAAAGTGTTTGTAAAGCCGCTTGGTTTTCAAAACTGTATTGATAGTCTGAAAGCGCTTGGTTTGCTTTAGTTGCATAGGCTATTGTAGAATCTAGTTGGTTTATATTTTCATAATATGTAGAAACCGTGTTATAAATCCACCCTTTTGATTGCGACCTTGAGGTAGGGTCTTTTTCAATATAATTTGCTGCTAAAGCAAAATATTTTTGTGCTTTGTCTATACTATCTTTTAAAAAATAAGTTCTGCCTAAATTGCCATTGAGATAGGCTTTAAGCTGCATTTCATTGGGAATGGTTTTTAATAAGTTCTCAGAACGTTCATAGTAATATTTGGCAGAATCTATTTGCGAGTTTAAATAACTAGTGCCTATATTATTCAATATTTTAGCCAGCAAAACGGTATCATTTTCTTTCTCTGCATAACCATATAGTTTTCTGAAAAAGGTGCGTGCTTTTTTGGGCTCTTTAATTCGGCCGTACACGACTGCTAGGTTTTGTTCAAGAGTGATTGATTTATCGCTAGAAGGTTGGTTTATGTAATAATCGTATGCTTTTAAATAATATTTTAAAGCAATATCAAGCGCATCTTTACTAAAAAAAATGTCGCCTGCTGCATTGTAATAATTAGCAATTGTCTTTTCAGATTCAGAATCGACAGCATTTTTTTTGGCAATCTCTAAATAATACAACGCACGATCCCAATCATCATTTTTTAATTGAGATGCAATAGATAAACTAATTCTAGATTTTTCACTTTCGGAAGAAGTGTTGGCAAAACTATCTACCAATACAGAAACTTCCTCTTGAGCGACTGCCGAAAAAGTGACTATAAAAAAGAAAAATACTCGAAGTAACATAGGTGCTAATTACCTCGAAAGATACAGAAATTTAATAATTCAGTAACGCTTCAATTTTAGTCTTCACCTTTTCAGTAGAAGGAATCATTGTCTCCTCTAACGTTGAATTTAATGGAATTGCAGGCATATTTTCACTACCAATTATCATAACAGGTGCGTCCAATTGTTGGAAACATTCTTCCTGAATTCTACCTTGCAACGCTCTACTGAAACTATTATCAGAAGGTTCTTCAGTCACAACCAAACATTTTCCACATTTCTTGACTGATTTAAAAACTGTTTCATAATCTAGCGGATGTAAGGTTCTAAGATCGACAATTTCGATGCGGTCTTCCATTCCTAATTCCGCAGATGCATTTACAGCCCAATGCACGCCCATTCCGTAGGTAATGATAGAAATGGTTTCTTCATCTTCCTGTTTCCAGATTTCTTGAAGCAACCATGCTTTTCCAAACGGCAACACATAATCCTCTGCGGGCTCTAGAGAAGTAGCACCTTTAGTTCCTTTTACTTTACTCCAATATAATCCTTTATGTTCAAAAATTACTACCGGATTAGGATCGTAATACGCTGCTTTCATCAAACCTTTTAAATCGGCTCCGTTACTTGGGTACGCAATTTTAAGCCCACGAATGTTCGTCACCACACTTTCTACCGAAGAAGAGTGATATGGACCACCACTACCATACGCACCAATTGGCACACGAAGAATCATAGATACCGGCCATTTTCCGTTAGAAAGATAATTGCTTCGGCTGACTTCAGTAAATAATTGATTCAGTCCTGGCCAAATATAATCGGCAAATTGAACTTCAACAATGGGCTTTAGACCGACAGCACTCATCCCAACAGTTGAACCGACGATAAATGCTTCTTGAATTGGGGTATTAAAAACACGGTTATCGCCAAATTTTTGCGCCAAAGTAGCCGCTTCTCTAAACACGCCTCCTAAACGTCCGCCAACATCTTGACCATACAGCAAACATTCTTTGTGTTTACCCATTAACTCCTCAATAGCAAAGAGCGCACAATCTACCATCACTACTTTTTCGCCACCTTCAGGGGATCGTTCTCCCTTTTCTTCAGTAATTTCGGTAGGTGCAAAATCATGCGTAAATAAATCTTCCGGTTTAGGATCTTCAGCTTCTAACGCTTTTTCATAATCTTTTTGTACCGATTTTTGAATATCAGTTTCCAATTCTGAAAGGTCTTTTTCAGAAAAACCATTGTCTAACAATAATTTTTTAAGTTTCGGGTACGGATCACGCGATCTTGCTTCGTCTAAATCATCTCTATAAAACTCCATTCTCACCCCAGAAGTATGGTGATTTAATAACGGAACTTTTGCATGTACCAAAAACGGACGCCGTTCAGTTCTTATTGTTGAAATCACATCTTCAAGGGTGTTGTAACTTTCTTCAAAATCAGTCCCATCTATTGAGACAGCTTCCAGGCCGTTGAACCCTCGTGCATATTCAAACGCATTTTGCGCACGGGTTTCCGCTTCATTTGCTGAAATATCCCAGCCATTATCTTGTACTAAATATAAGATGGGTAATTGTTTTAGCGCTGCCATCTGGAACGCTTCGGCTATTTCGCCTTCAGTAACAGAAGCATCTCCCAAGGAACAAACTACAATAGGCGCATTCTCGCGCAGGCGGGAATCTTCCGAATGAACCTCTTGATTATACCACCCATTATCAGCGTTTTGTTCACTTTTTTCTGAATCGCTTTGCTTTTTTCCATCTTTGAAGAGATTACCGCCTTCGCGGTAATGAAATCCCAAAGCAACCCCAGTTGCCGGAATAGCCTGCATTCCCGTCGCGCTACTTTGATGTGGAATTTTAGGTTTATCGTCATCACGCAAACTCGGGTGTGAATAATACGTGCGTCCAGCGGAAAACGGGTCATCTTTTTTTGCCAAGACTTGCAGCATTAAATCATACGGCTTCATCCCAATTGACAATAAAATAGAATCATCGCGGTAATAAGGAAACGCATAATCTTGAGGCTTTAACTGCATCCCAATAGCAGTTTGAATCACCTCATGTCCTCGCGAAGTTGCGTGAACATATTTTGAAACTGTTTTAAAATTTTCTTCATATAACTCAGTCAAAGACTTAGCAGTGACGAGGTTTTTGAATGCTTTTTTTGATATATTTTTTGATATCTTCTTCATCTTAAAATTTTCTTTTTGTATCAAATTGCTCCATATTATCAGCTACCCTTCTTAAAAAAGAGCCTGCTAAATACCCATCTACAATGCGGTGATCGAAAGACAACGACAAATACATCATATGTCGAACTTCAATACTGTCACCATCTTCACGTTCCATTACCTCAGCTCGTTTTTTTATAATTCCAGTAGCTAAAATGGCAGCTTCTGGCTGATTGATAATTGGGGTTCCCATTAGACTTCCAAAGGTTCCCACATTACTAATTGTAAATGTGCTGCCTTTAGTATCATCGCCCTTCAGCTTATTATCTCTAGCTTTTCCGACTAATTCATTGGTGTTTTCAGCAAGAGCTATTAAATCTTTTTTATCGGCTTCTTTTACTACCGGAACAATCAAGTTTCCGGAAGGTAAAGCGGTTGCCATCCCAATATTAATTTCTTCTTTTACTATGATATTTTTTCCATCAAGACTCGAATTAATCATCGGAAAATCCTGAATCGCTTTTGCTACAGCTTCAATAAAAAGCGGAGTAAACGTCAATTTTTCATTGTGCTTTTCTTTGAAAGCAACCTTATTGGCATTTCGCCATAGTACCATTTCGGTAAGGTCTGCTTCTACATAAGCGGTAACGTGTGGTGCCGTGGTTGCGCTAAAAACCATATGATCTGAAATCATTTGGCGCATGCGATCCATTTCAACAATTTTACCAGTTCCCTTATCAAATTTTAAATCAGGTACTTGAAAACCTGAAACTTCCGGTACGGGTTGCGCAAACTTAAAAGGACGGCCTTCTTCGATGTAGGTAATCACATCGCTTTTACGGAGACGCCCTTCTTTACCCGTTCCGGGAATTCGCGCCAATTCCTCATAGCTAATATGATTCGCTTTGGCCATGCTTTCTACCAACGGACTTATAAATACATTTTCATTAACTGTAAATGCTGAAGCTTGTTTAGATTTTTTCTTATCGGTATCTTTTGAAGTAGAAAGCTGAGTTTTTTTCTTTGTATTCTTTTTAGAAGATTCAGCTTTTTTTGCTGTATTTGATTTTTTTGAAGAAGTTTTTTCTTCAGAAATATTTAAAATAGCAATTACATCACCCACCGGAACAACATCTTGTGCTCCTTTTACATGTTCGAGCATCGTACCGGAAGCAGGCGCTGGCACTTCATTATCTACTTTATCGGTCGCAACTTCACATAGGATATCTCCTTCTTCAAAAGAATCGCCTTCGTTTACTAACCAATTAATGATGGTTCCTTCGGTTATACTCTCACCCATTTTGGGCATCTTAAATTCCTGCGTAGGCAGGAATCTCTCCTTATCACTCATTCTGTATCTTTTTTTATTTAACCTATCACTACGACAAAATCAATTGTTTTTGATAGATTCCTGTTTTCACAGGAATAAAGAACCTCTCCTTATCACTATCACTCATTTCTAAATTTACTAAAATTTAAATTCCAGTTAAGGCTTAAATCACTCCAACTAGGGTTCATATCAACAATCAAATTAATTTTCCACTCTCTTTTCCATCTTTTCATCTGACGCTCTCGTTTTGATGCAAGAGCTCCGGTTTCAACCGATTCAAAATACACTAATTTATCACAATTATATTTTGCTGTAAAGCTATTTGGATACCTCTTTAATTTATGTTCTTTTATTCTTTCATCCAAATTATCTGTACTTCCAATATAAAGAACGCCATTTGCCTTGTTAGTCATTATATATACATACCAGCAATTCATGCTCTTTTGAATTGAGATTCCTGCCTGCGCAGGAATATTTCGCCCATTTTGGGCATTTTAAATTCCTGCTTAGGCATATTATATTTTTATTTTTTTAAGAGTTTCGCAAATCAATAATTCGTTTGAGTTTGCCTCCTTCACTTTTGGGTATTTCTCCATAACAGTTTAATGTTACGTTCATACTTAACCCAACTGTGTCTTTAATATTTTTTTTCAATTTGTTCGAAATAGAAACCAGTTTCGTGTTTTTAGCTATATCTTCCTTTGTAAAACCATTGCCATAACCCAATTCTTGTTGAAACTCAAGATTAGTCTCTACTTTCACTTCAACACGATCTGATAATCCCTCTTTTGTAACAATTAATTGGTAGTTAGGTGCTAATTGCTTGTATTCTTTAAAAACTTCTTCTACTTGCGTATGAAATAGATTAACGCCTCTAATAATCAACATATCATCTGCACGCCCTTTAATAGTACTCATTTTTATATGCGTACGGGAATTGCTTTCATCATACGAAAGGCTGCATATATCGTTCGTCCAGTATCGAAGAAACGGCATAGCCTCTTTGGTTAATGTGGTAAAAACCAACACACCTTCCTCTCCATACGGAAGTGGTTCTCCCGTATCTTTATCAACTACTTCCGGATAAAAATGATCTTCCCAAACGTAACTACCAGTTCCTTGCTCGTTATAAGCTTCTTGTGAAACTCCGGGACCTATAATTTCACTAAGACCATAAATATTAGTTGCTTTTACAGCTAAAGAGTCTTCTATGTCTTTTCTAATAACATCGGTCCACGGTTCAGCACCAAGAATTGCATATTTCAAATTAAGATCAGAAATTGATAGATTTCTTTTTTCTAATTCAAAAGCAATGGTTTGAGCGTATGATGGGGTACAGCAAATTACTTCAGACTGAAAGTCTTGCAGTAATCTAATTTGTCTGTCTGTCATCCCTACGGAAACCGGAACAACCGTCATTCCTAATTTTTCAGCTCCATAATGAATACCAATACCTCCTGTAAAAAGTCCATAGCCGTAGCTATTATGCATTTTCATTCCAGGTTTTGCCCCGCCAGCAGCTAAAGATCTTGCTACTACTTCTGAAAAAATATCTAAATCTTTCTTTGAATATGCAACCACGGTAGGTTTCCCTGTTGTTCCGCTTGAACAATGTATGCGTGCTAATTTATCTTGAGGTACCGTTAAAAAACCAAAAGGATATTGATCCCGTAAGTCTGTTTTTTTTGTAAAAGGAAGTTTATGAATATCGTCTATAGATTGTATTTTAGAAATATCAACTCCGTTTTCATCAAACTGATTTTTATAAAACGGAACCTGCTTATACACACGATTTACCAAGTTCACAAGGCGTTCGCTCTGTAACTTTCGTAGCTTTTCTAAAGGAAGTGTTTCTATTTCTTTGTTAAACATACTATCTAATTATTTTTTTCTGAAATCATTCAAGGTTTTATAAAAATCCTCTTGCTTCGGTCTATTCTTCGGAATTTCCCGTAATGGTCCTACTTCCTTTAAACTCTCGTGACAGTCGGTAGGTAATTGTTGATATAAACGGGTTCCAGCTGTTTTCCACTCTATCATTTCATCTGAAATATCCTTAATGGCTTTTGCAGGATTTCCGACTATCAATTTCCGTTTTGGAAATACAGTTTCTGCTTTTACAAACGCCATCGCACCTACAATACACTCATCTCCTATTTCAGCGTCATCCATAATCACGCTATTCATTCCTATTAAGCAATTACGCCCTAAATTAGCCCCGTGAATAATAGCTCCGTGACCTACGTGAGCACTTTCTTTAAGCACAATACTTTTACCTGGAAACATATGTACCTGTCTCTTATACACATCTCCGAGCCCACGAGACCTCTCTACATCTCG
>CAJXPE010000141.1 GCA_913057965.1 uncultured Marixanthomonas sp.
TAAGTGGGCATCGCGACCAGCTTCATTTTCAAACGTATCGAAAATTCCGAAGGTGGAATCGTCAATTTTAAAACTGTACCACGTGAGCGTTTTATCTTCTTGACGAGCAAGGTCAATAGCTCCTTTTATAAATTGGGCTACTTCATCTTCTTTACCAGCTTTGGCTTTTAGTGTAGCCAATAATCCTAACTTTTTCATAACAATTTTCTTTAATTTTTCTTTCAATAAATATACGGCATTCCCTTGTCAATTGAGCGTTTATAAGCATAAGCCTATGTTAAAGTAGTGGTAATGTTTTCAAAAAAAACTGAAGTGCGCCGTTGAGCGAAGTTGAAGTGTTGAAATTTAAATCGAGGTTGAAACTGAAAAATCATACTTCGTAGTTCGTATTTTATATTTTTATTTTGCTGTTGTGCTTTCGATACAAATTCATAATCCCTATCCGTTTTATGAATTCACTCAATCACCTTTCAATTTGTCTTTTAAAAATTATAATTATAGGTGTCTGAGTGATTTTATGGTGCAACTATGGAAATGATACTAAACCAACCTCATACCATAAAATCGTACCGAAGACAATTGTACTTAAAAAATCACTTTGAAACTCCCTTTCAGAATGTTATCTTTGCAACCCTATACACCTAAGCGTGTCTGTAAACTAAAGCGTAAAGAATATGTTTGATAATTTAAGTGATAAGTTAGATAAAGCAATGCACGTCCTAAAGGGACACGGCCAAATTACTGAAGTAAACGTAGCCGAAACCCTAAAAGAAGTACGCCGTGCTTTGCTCGATGCCGATGTTAACTTTAAAACTGCCAAAGAATTTACCAACAGGGTTAAAGAAAAAGCTCTTGGACAAAACGTATTGACCTCCCTACAACCTGGGCAGTTAATGGTGAAGTTGGTAAAAGATGAACTGACCCAATTAATGGGTGGAGAAACAGAAGGAATTAATTTAAGTGGTTCGCCAAGTGTGATATTAATGTCCGGATTACAGGGTAGTGGTAAAACAACTTTTTCAGGAAAACTGGCTAATTACTTAAAAACCAAGAAAACCAAGAAACCTTTATTGGTTGCCTGTGATGTGTATCGCCCAGCGGCTATTAATCAGTTGCATGTAGTAGGAGAGCAGATAAAAGTTGAGGTATATAGTGAAGAAGGAAATAAAAATCCCGTACAAATTGCTCAAAATGCAATTGCTCACGCGAAGCAAAATGGGAACAATGCTGTAATTATTGATACTGCTGGTCGTTTGGCTATCGATGAAGCGATGATGACCGAAATAGCCGATATTCATAAAGCTATCCAACCCAATGAAACCTTGTTTGTAGTAGATGCTATGACGGGGCAAGATGCAGTAAATACCGCTAAAACCTTTAACGAACGCCTTAATTTTGACGGAGTTGTATTAACTAAATTAGATGGTGATACGCGTGGTGGTGCCGCAATATCGATTAAAAGTGTGGTGAACAAACCCATTAAGTTTATCGGTACCGGTGAAAAAATGGATGCAATCGATGTGTTCCACCCGGCACGTATGGCAGACCGTATTTTAGGGATGGGGGATGTGGTATCACTTGTGGAGCGCGCCCAAGAGCAGTTTGATGAAGAAGAATCTCGTAAACTTCAAAAGAAAATTGCGAAAAACCAATTCGGGTTTGACGATTTTATCAAGCAGATACAACAAGTAAAGAAAATGGGTAGTATGAAGGATCTTGTGGGAATGATCCCTGGAGCCGGAAAAGCCCTAAAAGGAGTTGATATAGATGACGATGCTTTTAAAGGAATTGAAGCAATTATTCAATCGATGACCCCTGAAGAAAGAAGTACCCCTTCTGTAATAAATGGAAACCGTAAAAAGCGTATTGCCAAAGGTAGTGGGACTTCGGTACAAGAAGTAAATCAACTGATGAAGCAATTTAACCAAATGAGTAAGATGATGAAGATGATGCAAGGTGGCGGTGGCCAAAAAATGATGCAGATGATGAACAAGATGCGTTAGTTTCTCAGTGTTTAGTTGGCAGTAGCAGTTTTTTAGTGAGTAGTAGAATAATAAATTTTAAAACATTAAAAGCATATCAAAAAGGATTTGATTTAACAATGGAGGTATTTGAAGTTTCTAAATCGTTTCCAAAGGAAGAAAAATACTCATTAATAGATCAGATTAGAGGAAGTTCACGTTCTGTTTGCGCTAATATTTCAGAAGCTTATAGAAAACGTAGATAGGAAAAACATTTTATTAGTAAGTTAACTGATAGTGATGCTGAAAATGTTGAAAATCAAACTTGGATAGAGTTTGCTAATGCCTGCGGATATATTAATAAGGAAATTAAAGATAAGTTACTTGAAAAGAGTCTAGAAGTTGGTAGACTCATTAATTATATGATATTAAATCCTGGTAAGTTCGGAGTATAGCCAAAACAGCCAACTGCAACTGCCAACTGAATACTTTATTTATATGACAATTCTAGACGGTAAAAAAATATCGAACGATATTAAGGATGAAATAAAAGCCGAAGTTGACCAAATGAAAGCTAAGAATGAGAAAGTTCCTCATTTAGCTGCAATTATTGTTGGTAACGATGGTGCCAGTATGACCTACGTAAATACAAAAGTAAAAGCATGTGAGCGAGTAGGCTTTGCATCAACGTTGATTAGAATGTCAAGCACTACTAGCGAAGTAGAGTTAATGGACAAGATAGAAAAATTAAATAACGAAGATTCTATCGATGGGTTTATTGTTCAACTGCCTTTACCGCCGCAAATTAATACACAAAAAGTACTGTTAGCGGTAAATCCTGATAAAGATGTGGATGGCTTTCATCCAACTAACTTCGGAAAAATGTCCTTGGATATGACCTCTTTTATTCCAGCAACTCCTTTTGGCATTTTGGAATTATTAGAGCGATATGAAATTCCTACTAAAGGGAAACATACCGTAGTTATTGGTAGAAGTCATATTGTAGGAAGACCCATGAGTATTTTAATGGGGCGAAGTGGGTTTCCAGGGAACTCTACGGTAACCCTTACGCACGAATACACTAAAAATATCACGCAAATTACGTCACAAGCCGATATCGTAATCATCGCAGTGGGAATTCCAGATTTCCTAAAAGCCGAAATGATAAAAGACGATGCGGTTGTGATTGATGTAGGTATTACACGCGTTCCAGATGAAACGACCAAAAAAGGATATGTGCTTAAAGGAGATGTGGATTTTGAAAACGCTAGTAAAAAAGCATCTTACATTACGCCTGTTCCAGGAGGAGTAGGGCCTATGACCATTGCTATGCTCTTAAAAAACACGTTGCTTGCTAGAGAACAACGTAGAGAAAGAAAGTAATTCTACTAAAAACTTTTCAAAACAAATATTTACTTATTACCTGCAATTAGAGCAACTTAGATATGAGTAAAGCGAGATTGATAAAACGATTGAAATGGTATTATCCAATTGAGAAATTTCATGCGTATGTCACTTTTCCTGCATTACTACTATACCTATTGTTTACGAATCCAGTTAGAAATTTAGTTCTCTTGGCTTATGGATTAATTGTATGCATAATAATTTTATATCAAGGTCAACTTTATTGGAAGTTGAAATTGGAAAGACTTACAGGAAAACACATAAACCAAGATGCTACTATTCGATTTTTCAAAAAATCAAAACGATTAAATTGGTTGCTAATTTTATGTATGCTTCCTGTTTTATTGATTCAGCTTTACATTCAAAAATGGAATTTTGAATCTAATAACATGTTTTATTGGGGAATTTTCGTAAATGTGTTTGCCATGTTAGAACACATAAACTATTATTATATCCAGCTAATGATCGACAATAAGTATGATGTTAGCTATTTATTTAAAAATAAGAAATTTAAAAAAGCAAGTTTAGCCAAAGACTTGATTGAAAACAAAATTTAAAAAAGTAGACTACAGTTTATGTGAAATCATAGCTCGTTTCTCGCTAAACTTCCGCTAAGAAGTAAATGTTACAGGTAGAGGGGGCTTAAATTCCCATATCATTTTCCATACGCCAGTCTAAATATCGGTGCAAATCACTTTCTATCCAACCAACACCCATTGTAAGGATTGCCACATCATCTATATAGCCGACACCGGGTATAAAATCGGGTACAATATCCATTGGGTTTAATACATACAATAGAGCCATAACGATAGTGGCTATGGTAAACCACGGAATGTTTTTATACGTGCCGCGCTTTACGTCTTTTAGCATGCTAATCATAATTCTGCCTAGCTCTACATATTTTGAAAGGGTATTGTTTCCGCTGAACTTCTTATCAATATTTTCTTCGTTATTCAGGACAACTTCTACATCGTCTTCATCAACTTTACTGATTTCTTCTTCAACGTAATTTTCATCAACCCCATCATCTCTGTTTCCTGGGTTGAAATGTACTTTGTCTTTCTTTTTACCAAATAGCATAGATAGTTTTTTTGTTTTCTGAAAGGTACAATTTGAAAATGGGAAAGAGTTTTAAAGAATTGTTATAAAAACCCGAAGAGTACATAAAAAACTGCCAAAAGTATAAGGAGGTAGAGTAACCAATACGGTTTTAGTCGTTTAGAATCGCTTCCGAAGAACATTTTTGTTAATTTAAAAAAGAACGGACGGTGTTTTGCTATAAAATTATACCCGTGGTCACTCAATTTGGTAAACCATGAATAGTTAGTATACCAAGTGTGCCAAGGTAAGTTTTTTTGTGTGTAGGTATAACTTCGATAAGCGGAATCGGGGCCGCTATACATATTTCCATCGGTTTCAATAAGACGGGATGCTTTTTTAAATTCTTTTAAAGGAATGTCTTGAAACTGCGAAGCTATTTCTTGGTAGGTTTTATAATCGATTTTATCGTGAGTTAGGCTTTTCCAGCGAGTTACCCAATATTTACAAAAGCCACATTCGCCATCCCACACCAATACAGGTTTGTTGCTTGGGGGGTAGTTGGTTTTTGAAAATTTCTGAAACATGGTTATAGTTTCTCTTCCCTAGGTTTACCGTATTCTTTTCGATAAATACGAAGTATAATAAGAAACAAACTGATAAGAAGCGGGCCAAAAATAAGGCCTATAAAACCGAACAACGGAACGCCCACAACAACACCTATAAAGGTTATTAATGGATGTACATTATCTAGTTTTTTTAATACATACATTCTGAAAATATTATCGGTAGAGCCAACGACAATGAACCCGTATAATAAAATACCCCAAGCTTGAAATGTATTGCCTGTTGATAATGAGAGAATGAATACCGGAAGAATACCAATAAGCGTTCCTATAAATGGGATCATGGAGCCAATAGTAGTTATTACAAACCAAAAGAAGGGATCTTCAACTCCAAATATTAAAAAACCAATAAGAGCGACGATACCTTGTGCGAGTGCTACTAAAGGAATTCCTATAGCATTGGCGCGAACCATAGCATTGGCTTCGTCTCCAATGGTTTTTAAGTTGTCATCCCCAATAGGGATATAATCGAAGAGGGATTCTTTTAATTCCTTTCGGTTGGTAAGCATGTAGTACAACATAAAATACATCAATCCGATCGCGATAAACATATTAAACGTACCGCCTGCGAAACTTTGAAGTTGGGTTGAAATCCATGATGAAATAGCCGAAGCATCTATTTGAGATGTTAAGTCATACCCAAGTCGGCTTTCCCACTCCCCTAACTGTTCTTTAAAGGCTCTAATTACTTCTTCAGAATTTTGAACTGCATTGCCAATTTTATTTCCTAGCATCAATACAATCCCCGAAACGGGTAGTAAAATTCCAATAAAAGAAAGCAACATTAAAACACCCGCTGCGAGGTTGGAATTCCATTTTCTTTTCTTCACCAATTTTTTCATCCAACTACGCAGCAAAACGTATATGGTGACGGCTCCTAAAACCCCCGATAAGTATGGAACCATCTCTTTAAAAATGAGACTACCCATCAAGAGTATGAGGAGTAATACAAAAATTTGACGAATGATGTTAGCAGAAATTGTTTTCATTCAGTTAGTTGGCAAAAAGTTGGTTCATGTTTTTAAACGCTTTAAATTCAAGGGCATTACCTGAAGGATCTTTAAAAAACATGGTAGCTTGCTCCCCGGTTTTTCCTTTAAAACGAATATATGGTTCGATGATAAAGGTAATATTTTTACTTTTTAACAGCGAGGAAAAAGCTTCAAAGGTTTCCATATCTAATACTACACCAAAATGGGGGACAGGGACATCTTTACCATCTACAGTGTTGGACTCTGCTTTTTCAGTTTTGTTTTTTTCTTTATAATGAATAACCAGCTGATGTCCAAAAAAGTCAAAATCTACCCAATGGTCGCTGCTTCGGCCTTCCGTAAAGCCCAAAGTGTCGCGATAAAAGGTGCGGCATTCATTAAGATTGTGTACGGGAATTGCTAAATGAAAGGGTTTTGTGCTCATTAATTGTTTCGTAATGCGTTAATCAATTGTTTTTTGTTCATAGAAGAACGACCTTCAATACCTACATTTTTTGCTTGGTCGTACAGCTCAGCTTTGGTCCATTCTTCATATGGAGCTGCTTTTCCACCCTTTTTTCCAGAGTTTGGTGTATTGGCAATACGAGCTGCTTTTTCTTTGCTATACCCTTTATCGCGAAGGGCTTCATATTGATCTTCGTTTTTAATTCTTGGGTTTGGCATATCGTAAAAATTTAAAAAAACCTTCAAAAAGAAGGTTTTATAGGTTATTTATTTTCAGACTCAATAGTATCGGTATCTTTTCTTTTTTTCAATAATCCTATGCCTGCAAAAAAGAAGACAACACCTAAAATAATAAGTGCCCAAGGGCTTAGCCCTACATTTAAACTTCCAAAAGCACCAAGGATACCCATTACTAATGCAATGGCTCCACCGATAGTTAAAACAAATCCTAATATCTTGATCATAATTATATATTGGTTTGGTTAATTATTAAAATTAATAGAAAAACCCCGCTTTACAACGGGGCTTAACAAAATATTGAGAGGATTTAAGTAAAATTTATTCTTTTTCGGCAGCTGCATCGGGTTCCCATCCAATCATAAAATATTTGAATGTAGCGTCATCCGGTATCTGGCTAGCTTCAATTTTTACATTGGGGTTGTAGCGTAGATTTTCTGGAAGTTCCTTTTTATCAATAGTTAAATAAATTTCACTGTCTTTTAAAAACACGACAATCGAGTTAATGGTAGTTTCAATGTTCGATACAGTATAATTTGCTTTTACATCTTTAAAAGTACTGCCGCTGGTAAGTCCTTTGTCAGTTTTGTAGCGGCTGTCAAATACTTGAACATTTGTAACAGTTGCATTGGGGTCGTTTTCATCTTCTGGTGAAAGTAAAAGTAGTTTGTTTCCGTCTTTGTCAAATATTTCTACTTCTCCCTGTGTGCCTAATGCATTTTTTATAGGGTTGAGTTTTACAATGGAATCTTCAGCAAAAATAGAATCCACCTGTTTCATTTGGATGGTTTTGTCTAAGTTGCCAATACTACTCTCTCCAATAGTAAATGGATCTTTTTTTGAGTCACAAGAAGCAAATAGCATAGTAACTGTCTCTTATACACATCTGACGCTGCCGACGACTCCTTACGTGTAGA